>DAIDJI010000297.1 GCA_027451455.1 Planctomycetales bacterium
GGAGTCGCCCGACCCCCGGTTCATGATCGGATCGCGGTCGGGTAGGATGGAAGCCGGCCGGACGCGTCGTCGTCCGGCGATCCTGGAGAGACGGAATCATGACGGCCCTGCTGAAATCCATCCGCATCCAGAATTACCGATCGCTGGCGGACGTCTCGCTCGAGCTGAAGCCGATCAATGTCCTCTTTGGGCCGAGCGGCGCGGGGAAGTCGAGTCTGCTGGAGGCGATCCGGTTCGTCCGCGATTACGTCGAGCAGGGCGTGGAGGCCGCGTCGGCCAGGCAGGGCCAGGGTGTCGGCCTGCTCTTCGACGGCGCGGCCCCGGATGACCAGTTGCGCATCAAGCTGGCGACGGTGGCCGCCGAGTACGAGGTCTCGGTGGGATTCGCCGATGGCCGGATCGATCCCATCTCCGGCGCGGCGTGGCCCGAGATTGCCGATCGACAGGGCGACGCGGCGCGCGAGCTGATCGAGATCCTCTCGACGGCCCGGCTCTATCATTCCCGGTCCCTGGCCCTCGGTAAGTTGAAGCATCTCGGCTCGGTCGCAGGCGACGACTCGCAACTCTCGGAATGGGGCGAGAACCTCTGGTCGATCCTCCGAGAGCTGGAAGGCCATCGGCAGGACGACGAGCGATATGCCACGATCTTACGCTACATGTCGGAGGCGTTCCCGACCTTCAAGGGGCTGGTCATCGAGTCCACGTCACCGACCGGGCTGCATGCGAGCTTCCTGGAGCACCGGAGAACCGCGCCGGTTTCGGCCTCCGGGATACCCGACGGTCATCTGCAATTCCTGATCCTCCTGACCGCCCTCTTCGGTGAGATCCCCAAAAAACCGAGGCTCGTCCTCTTCGATGAGCCCGAAGCGGCGCTCCATCCCTGGGCTCTTGCCGTGCTGGCCAAGGCGATCTTTGAGGCCACTCATAGCTGGGGACGGCAGGTGATCCTCGCCACTCATTCCCCGGTCCTGATCAGCCAGTTCGAACTCGACGAGCAACTCACGGTCGAGACGAGGGCCGGGCAGACGGTGATGACCCGCGTCGATGAAATCGAGGACATTCGGGATCTGCTCGAACGTTATGCGACGGGCTCGCTCTACATGAGCGAGGCCGTTGCACCGCAAAGCGGTCTCGTCGAGGTATCGGCGACTCCTCGATGATGAATGATTCCTCGACGTGGCGGATCTTCAAATTCTCCCTCCTGGTGACCGGGAAGGGCGAGGCGCAATTCCTACCGAGGCTCTTCAGATCACTGATGAAAGAGAGGTGCTGTGTCTTCGAGGTTGGCCGCCGGATCCCTCAGCTCCGGCCGATCACCTCGGAGGCGCGGAAAGTCAAGATTGTCGGCAGCGGTAAGCAGATCACCGAGCGGGACGAGGAGATCGGCATATGGGCCCGAAGAGCCCTCTCCTCGGGGGTTGATTACGTCCTACTGATCGATGATCTCGAGCACGACTCTCGCGAGGATGTTGAGTCCGTCTACCAGAGATATCGGACCGCTTTCGATACGATCCTCGGCCCGGCCGGGCTGAGCCACCGCGCCTCGGTCCACTTCCTGGTCAACATGCTCGAAGCCTATTACTTCGCTCATGCCGACGCGATTAACACCGTCCTCGGCACCACCCTGAGCGATCACGAGGGCGACGTCGAGGAGATCCGCCATCCCAAGAACGATTTGAAGAAGCTCCATCCGGGGTTCGACGAGATCGAGCACGGTCGGGCGATTCTGGAATCCCTCGACGTCCCCCGCGTCCTCTCGAATCCCGAGACGTGCCGGTCGCTCCGGACCCTTTTCGGCTGGTGTTCGCGGGCGATCGGTTGCGAGTTCGACGACGTTTATCAACTGGCGATCGGCCGATACCTCGACGTTACCCGCCCCCAGATCGATTCCCTCCCAGCCCATTGAACCGAGGAAACCTCTCCCATGCCCCGACATCCCTTTTTGATCGCGATGATCCTCGGGATCTCGCTCGTTCCGCGTCCGGCCGAGGCCGACGACACCCGGCCGTTCGCCATCGAGATTGTCGACGACCAGACCGGCCGAGGCGTTCCGCTCGTTGAATTGCAGACGACCTCGGGCGCCCGGTACTACACCGATTCCGCCGGACTGGTCGCGTTCTATGAGCCGGGTTTGATGGGCCAGAAGATTTACTTCGGCGTCGCCTCGCATGGCTATGAGTTCGCGCCTGACGGGTTCGGTTCGCGAGGCGCGGCGCTCGTCGCGACGCCCGGCGGCTCGGCCCGGTTGAAGATCCACCGGATCAACATTGCCGAACGGCTCTACAGGATCACCGGTCAGGGGATCTATCGCGATACCGTTTTGCTCGGCCGCAAGCCGCCGATCGCGGCACCGTTGCTCAACGCCCAGGTCACCGGGCAAGACTCCATTCTGGCCGCCGTCTATCGGGGCCGGACGTTCTGGTTCTACGGCGACACCAACCGCCTCTCCTACTCGCTTGGGAACTTCGCAATCTCGGGCGCCACGTCGGCTCCGCCCGAGAAGCTCAACCCCGAGGTCGGTATCGACCTGACCTACTTCGTCGGCAAGGACGGTTTCTCTCGCCCGATGGCCCCGATGAAGGGCGAGGGGGTCGTCTGGATCTCGGGCCTCGCCGTCGTCCCCGACCGCTCCGGTCGCGATCGGATGCTCGCCTTCTTCGATCGTCGTCGTGGGCTGGGTGCCGTCCTGGAGAGCGGGTTCGTCGAGTACGACGACGGCCTCGATCGGTTCGTGAAGGTCAAGGACGCCCCGATCGATCCCCCGTACCACCCCACCGGCCAGTCGTTCCGGGTCGAGCGTGACGGCACCGCTTACATTTATTTCACGGCTCCCTATCCGACGCTTCGGGTCCGGGCCGATCGCGAGGCCTTCCTCGACCTCTCGGCGTACGAGTCGTACACCTGCCTGAAGCCTGGCACCCGCGCCAGAGGGGCGAAGTCGGAGCTCGACCGGGACGCGAACGGCCAGCTCGTCTGGGCCTGGAAAAAGGCAACGCCTCCGCTCGGCCCGCAGGATCAGCACGCCCTGATCGCCGCCGGCAAGATGCGCAGGGAGGAATCGCCGTTCCGCCACCAGGACGCCGAGACCGGCAAGCCGTTCCAGCTCCACAACGGCTCGGTCCACTGGAACGCCTACCGGAAGAAATACGTGATGATCGCCTCCGAGAGCCTGGGCGCCACGATGCTCGGCGAGGTCTGGTACAGCGAGGCCGACCACCCCGAGGGCCCCTGGGTCGCCGCCCGCAAGATCATCACCCACGCCAACAAGCCAGGCGATGCTCACGACTTCTACAACCCGACCCAGCACCCGTTCCTCGACCGCGAGGGCGGCCGGGTGATCTACCTCGAAGGAACCTACGTCAACACCTTCAGCGGCAACAAACATCCGACACCGTACTACGAGTACAACCAGATCCTCTATCGCCTCGACCTTTCGGATCCGAGGCTCCGCCTCCCCGAGACAACGGCCGCGACTCGTTGACAGTCCCCCTAGCGCTGCCTAAACTGAGTCATTGGTTGCCGAAACACTGGGCAGGTCGCAAGGCGCGACCGGGAGGCGGGAACGTGGCCGGCAAGGCGTGGGGCGGTCGATTCGCGGGCGGGACCGATCGTCGGGTGGAGTCGTTCACCGAATCGATCTCCTTCGACCGTCGACTTTTCGAGCAGGATATCCGGGGCTCGATCGCCCACGCTCGTATGCTCCGTGAAGTCGGATTGCTGACTGTCGAAGAATGCCGGTTAATTGAGCGGGGTTTGACGGAAATTCGGGCTGAGATCGAGGCCGGGCAGTTCGCGTTCGTCCTGGAGCGCGAAGACATCCACATGCACATTGAGGCAGCGCTGATCGAGAAGATTGGCGACGCCGGCCGGAAGCTGCACACCGCCCGGAGCCGGAACGACCAGGTGGTCACCGGGCTAAAGCTCTGGACCCGCGAGGCCATCGATCGGCTCGACGCGAGGCTCGTCGACTTGCAGCGGGCGATGGTGGCGTCGGCCGATCGCCACCGCGCGGTGATTTTGCCCGGCTACACGCACATGCAGCGGGCACAGCCGGTACTGGCGCCGCATTATTTTTTGGCCTATGTCGAGAAGCTCGAACGGGATCGGTCGCGGCTGGCCGATTGTCGGAAGCGGCTGAACGTGTTGCCGCTGGGCGCCGCGGCCCTGGCCGGGACGAGCCTGCCGATCGACCGGCACGCGGTCGCCGAGGAGCTGGGCTTCGAGGGCGTTGCGGCGAACAGCCTGGACGTCTCGAGCGATCGGGATTTCGCGGTCGAGTCGGTCTTCGTTTTGACGATGATTGCCGAGCACCTGGCCGGCTGGGCCGAGGAGTGGATTCTCTGGAGTACCCAGGAATTCGGCTTTCTGGCTCTGCCCGACGCCATTTGCACCGGCAGTAGCATCATGCCGCAGAAGAAAAATCCGGACGTACTGGAGCTGATCCGGGGTCGATCGGCGCGGGTGGTTGGCAGTCTCACCACGTTCCTTGTGCTGATCAAGGGCCTGCCGATGGCCTACAACCGCGACCTCCAGGAAGACAAGGAGCCGCTCTTCGACGCATTTGACACGGTCGAGGCGAACCTCCAACTCGCGGCGGTGGTCGTGGAGGGTGCCAACCTGCGCGCCGACCGGATCGCCGCCCGGCTGGACGAGGGCTACCTCGACGCGACGACCTTGATGGAGCACCTGATCGGCCTCGGCCTCCCGCAGCGGACGGCGCACGAGGTGATTGGCCGGCTGGTCGGGCTCTGCGAGTCTCGGGGTCTGACTCGCCTGGCCGACCTCTCTGATGCGGACCTCGCCGCCGCCGACCCCCGGCTCGGCCCCGAGGTCCGCGGCGTCCTGGGCGTTGAGAACGCGGTGAAGGCGTTCCGGTCGTACGGCTCGACGGCGCCGGCGGAGGTGGAGGAGCAATTGGAGCGGTGGCGGGGGCGGTTGCAAACCGGCCAGGACGCCCGTCTCCCATCCTGAGAAGGATCTGGCGATCCGGCCTCGTCATTCCATTCCGAGGAGGACTCTCATGGCGACCGCGGTGATCGATCAGCCGACCGTCCGGAGCGAGCCGACATTGGTGGACTCGCTCATGAGCGTCCGCCGTCGGATCACGGTTGAGGAATACCATCGGATTGTCGATGCCGGGGTCTTCGGGCCGGATCCGAAGATCGAGCTTCTGGAGGGCGTCATCGTCGAGAAGATGACCAAGAAACCGCCTCACATCATCGCCACGGACCTTCTGGACGACCTGCTGCATCATCTCGTCCCCCGTGGGGGCGGATACTTCGTCACGATGGGCAATCCGGTCACGATCGAGGACCGCGACGGAGAGCCCGAGCCGGACGCAGGCGTCTACCGCGGCAACATCCGCGACGTCGCGGATCATCCGCGTACCCCCGCCCATGCCGCTCTGCTCGCCGAGGTCTCCGACACCTCCTACGCTTACGACCGGCACGCCAAATGGGTGACCTACGCCGCCGCCCGGGTGCCGGTGTACTGGATCGTTGATATCAACCGCCGACGGTTGGAGGTCCACACCGAGCCGACGGGCGAGGGCGAGGCCGCCGTTTATTCGCGGATGCAGCTTCTGGGCCCCGATGACGAAATGACGCTGGTCCTCGATGGCCGCGAGGTCGGGCGGTTTACCGTGAGGGAAATACTACCCTGATGAAGGCAGCACCGATGTAAGCAGGCCGGCCGAAGATCGACGAGGTCCGGAAACTGCTGGAGATCGACCCTTCGAAGTGAGTCGATGTCGGCGCGGTTCGTATTCGCGAGCATCGCGAGCGATTCCTCGCGACCCTGGTGAGTAGGCCGGCTTCTCGGATCGTGACGATTCGTTCCAGGTCTGCCGAGACCCGATTTCCGCAAGGTGTACATTCAGCGATATGAGACCCGCGACGGTGGGCAGACCCCACATGACTCCAAATGATCGAGGACACATGGAACCCTTCCACTACCGCGACGGCCAACTGTATTGCGAGGAGATCCCGGCGGCCGAGCTGGCCGATCGGTTCGGGACGCCGCTGTACGTCTACAGCCAGTCCTCGTTCCTGGGGACCTTGAAGGCCCTCCAGTCGGCCTATGCCAAGGTCGACCCGCTGGTCTGCTACTCGGTGAAGGCCAACTCCAATCTCGGCATCCTGAAAGTGATGGCAGCGCACGGGAGCGGGTTCGACGTCGTCTCGGCGGGCGAGCTGTACCGCGTGCAGGTCGCTGGCGGGGATCCAGGGAAGACCGTCTTCGCGGGCGTCGGCAAGACCGACGAGGAAATCCGGGCCGGGATCGAAGCGGGCGTCCTGATGTTCAATGTCGAGAGCGAGGCCGAGCTCGACGCAATCGCCCGCGTCGCCGCCTCGATCGGCAAGGTCGCCCCGATCGCGCTTCGCGTCAATCCCGACGTCGACCCCAGGACCCACCGATACATTTCGACCGGCAAGAAGGAATCGAAGTTCGGCATGGACATCGAGCGGGCCCTCCGGGTCGCCGAATCGGCCGTTGCAATCAGTTCGGTCCGGATGATCGGCATGCACATGCACATCGGCTCGCAGATCACCACCGTCGAGCCCTACGCCGGCGCCGTGGCGAAGGGGGTCGAGGTGATCGCCCGTCTTCGAGAGTTGGGCCACCCGATCGCCTGGTACAACATGGGCGGCGGCTACGGAATCAATTACAAGGGCCATGAAGCCCGCCCGGTTGAGGAATTCGCCCGCGTGATCGCCCCGGCGGTCCAGGCCGCCGGATGCCGACTCGCCATCGAGCCCGGGCGCGTCATCGCCGGGAATGCGGGCATCCTCCTCAGCCGTGTGTTATATACCAAGCAGTCGGGAGACAAGCGGTTCCTCATTCAGGACGCCGCCAT
>DAIDJI010000298.1 GCA_027451455.1 Planctomycetales bacterium
CGTGACACCACGGCTCTCGGACGTCGCACTTCACCTTCCGACTCCACGCCTTCGACGGCGCCCCGCTTGCCGCCTCGTATTATCGGTCGAAGCTGACCACGACGGCGCCTGTGGTGATCCTGGTGCATGAGTCGGGGCGGTCGCGGAAGGACTTCGAGGAGCCGGTGCTGGAGCTGAAGGGGAAGGGCCTGGCCGAGTACCTGCAATCGCAGGATTACGCCGTTCTGACCCTCGACCTTCGCGGCCAGGGCCAGAATCCCCGCCGGGCCCTGGCGAGGGGAGACCGACCCCGGATCGTCCTGGATTTGCAGGCCGCGTACTTTTTCCTGCTCGACCGCCACAATCGGGGCGAGCTGAACGTCTCGAAGCTGGGGATCATCGGCCTTGGCGACGGCGCCAACCTCGCCGCGGCCTGGGCCCATCAACCGGGCGCAGCGGTCAGCACCGAGGGACACCCCAGCGACCTCAGCGGGATGGTTTTGATCTCGCCGATGCCCGAGGGAACCGGCTACCTGCTCAAAAGCATCGCTCCCAGTCTGTCGAGCCGGGTGCCGATGCTCCTCATGGCCGGCGAGCGGGATAACCCGAGCAAGGACGCGATCCAGACCGTCCGCCAGGCGATCGAGCGCGGCCGGCTGAACAAGATCGAGATGTACCCGTCGAACCTCCACGGGTACAAGTTCCTTCGCCTCGAGCCGAAGGTCACCTCGGCGCTGATGCACTTTCTGGAGAACTCGCTCAAGAATCGGGCGGTTGCCTGGGAGCCGCAGTACAACCTCCTGCCGGTCGCCGTGAGCGATATTCAGGTGGCTCGCCACGACAAGAAAGTCGACCTGAATGCCCCCGCCGCCGAGGCTGCGAAGCCCGAACGGAAGCGCGACCCGAACGCCCCCGCCGCCGAGGCCCCGAAGCCTGAACGGAAGCGCGACTGACGCGGCGGCCTGGAAGGGTTTGAGCGAGCGAGCGGGCGAGCGAACGAGGTGAGGCGAGGCGAGGCGAGGGTCCGGACTCAGGCCGGGGAGCGGACGACGATGGAGTATCTCTCGGAAGACCCGACGATCCTGGCCGGCGGCCTTTTGCTGCTGGCCGGCGCCTTCGTCGTCGCGCTCCGGGCCACGCAGCAGGGGAAGTACCTCGTCTGGGCCCTGACCGCCGCCGGTCTGGCGCTGGCCGTGGTCGCCGTGGAATGGCTCTGGGTGACCGACAACGAGCGGATCGAGAACGTCGTCTACGGCCTTCGATCGGCCGTGGCCCGGTCCGACGCCGACGCCGTCCTCGAGTATTTGACCCCCGACGTGATGTACGTCAAGGGCGAGCTTGCCCTCGAAGGCGAGGCCACCCGTGCCCTGATCCGCGACAATCTGGAACGCGTTCGCTTCGACCTCGTCCGGGTCAGCAACCTGAAGGTCAACGCCGGCCGGCAATCGCGCCAGGGGTCGGCCGAATTCAGCGCCTTTTTCAAGGGGACCATCGACAGCGCGACGGCCTCGGTCGTCTTCGGCTCGACCAACTCCATCTGGTCGCTCGGCCTTCGCGAGACGGCCCCGGCTGTCTGGAAGGTCAACCGGATCACCGCCGGTGCCAGCGATTACAATCGGCGAAGACTGGAAGCCTCGGCCCGAGAACGGGGCGCCGCTTGAGATTCCGGGTCTTCAGGCCAACCCGGATGAAGATGCCGAGGATTATGATCCGGGGTCCCTCCCGGTTGCTCAAGCTCCGGGCGTCCAGTCGATCCCGACCCGGCTGTTCCCTTTGGATCCGTGGTATTACTACGCCCTCGATTGCCTCGGCTATTTCGCCTTGGTCGTGGGGGTGATCTGCTTCGCGGTCTTCGCGATAGTCCTCATCGGTGAATTGGTCGGACTCCTGTCTGCCAGCTCCAGCGGCATCGGCGTTTCGATGTTCATGGGGGCACTTTGGCTGATTCCCTGCGGGGCCGTCATCCAGCTCATCGTCGACGTCGCCCGCAACATCCGGCGTCTGAGGCTGCATGCGGACCGGAACGCTGGGATTGGATTAAGGCGTTCCGCTTGATCCCGGGGTAGCCGGTGCGCACTCGTTCTGGAGGCGGATTCCGATGCTGGAGGTCTGGGCAGTGGGGGCGGCCCTTTGCGGCGGTCTTGGCGGATGGCTCGCTCTCCAGAGGGCGTCCTGCGGGGTGGTTCCCTTCCGGCCGTTGGCGATCCACTCGGAGACGACGCGCAGATACTTCGCCTGGCATTCGGGCGTGCCGAACCGGCCGCAGTAATGGTCGCGTCCGCCGAGCCGGACGACGCCGTTTCCGGACGCCTTGTGATGGGTGAGCTTGGGCAGGCGGTCCGGGTCGAGCCTGTAATTGGGCATGCGTGGTCCTGCTTTCTCAGTATCGCCTACTGAGAGAGATGGGCCGCGCTGCCGGAGAGACAGGTACGCAAGTGCTGCGTTCGGCGGGACTTAGGTCAGTATGCCCGGCAGGATTTGAACCTGCAACCTTTAGCTCCGGAGGCTAACGCTCTATCCAATTGAGCTACGGGCACTTCAAGACTCTATTCCAGCCGCGGCGGCCGGATTTGTCAAGGGATTGGGTATCCCAGGTCGCGAAGGATCGAGATCAGAGCGATCATGGGGAGTCCGGTGATCGCCGTGTGGTCCTCGCTCTCGATCCGGTCGAACAGTGCGATTCCCCGCGATTCCAGCTTGTAACTCCCCGCGCAGTCGATCGGGCGATCGGCCCTCACGTATCGCTCGATCGACTCGCGAGAGAGCGGGCGCATCCGCAATCGCGTGACATCCGTTCGGCGGAACATCCGATCCCCCCGAACGACGACCATCGCCGTGATCAACTCGTGCGTCTGCCCCGACATCGCCTCGAGCTGTTCGATCGCTCGGTCGAGACTTCCCGGTTTGCCGAAGAGACGCCCCTCGAATGAGACGAGCTGGTCGCAGCCGATCGCCGTCCCGCCGAGATTCGCCACGGGCGGGCTCGTCGCCTTGCGGAACGCCAGTTCCTCGGCGATTCGGGGCGGCTCGTTCCCCGACATCTCCGCCTGGATCGCGGCCTCGTCGCATTCGGGAGCCACGCATCGGAACGGCAAGCCGATCCGATCGAGCAGCATCCGGCGGTACGGTGAGGTACTCGCCAGGATCAGGTCGGCTTGCGGCTCGGCTGCGTCCATCGGGATTCTCTCAGGGCCAGGAGACCAGGAGCCTCCATCAGAGGCGAATCGCGGCCGGAAGCTCCTCTGGCGGGAGGATGTAGCCGAAATAGAAGTCGCCGAACAGAGCGTACCGCGCGGAACTCTCGTCGAACCGCATCGTGTAGACGATGTCCTTCAAGAAGCCCGGGTTACGAGCCCAGAGGGTGACCCCCCATTCCCAATCGTCGATTCCGGTCGAGGCTGTGATGAGCTGCGAGACCTTCCCCGCAAACTTCATCCCACTCTTGGCGTGCTGCGCCATCAGCTCCGATCGCTTCTCAAACGGGAGCATGTACCAGTTCGCCTCGGGCGAGCGTGTCTTGCTCATCGGGTAGAAGCAGAGGCATGGCCAGTCCGGGAACTCGGGGTAAAGCCGCTGCCGGTTCATCGGGCCGAGCCGATCCGCGTAAGCCTTGACCTTTGCCTGGTAGCCGCTGCTCTCGGGGTCGAGCCCCTCACGCTCGCGGAGGATCCGGCCGTAGGCTTCGGCGTCGGGAACGTATTCCGAGATCTCGGTGATCGAGTAGAACGAGTAGGTGGGCACGAGTGCCGGGCCGAGAGCCGACGCCTGGATCGCCGTCTGGACGCCGTGGACTCCCTTGAGGTCCGGGCCCGCCATCACGATGCCAAAGTCGGCCTTGTGGCCGGGAACCGCGAAGCATTGAATCTGATCGGGCCTGCCCGGCGCCCGCTCGGTCAGCGCCCGCTTCAACTCGGCGATCCCCTGCTCGCGACGCTCCGCCGGCATCTCCGCCAGGCGACCGCGGTCCACCCGGTAGAACAGATGAAGAAAGTGCCAGCCCTCTTCGGGCACCAGGGTTGCCGAGACCTGCGTCGTGGACTCGTGCGTCATCTCGATCGCCCCACTCTCTCGTGGACAGGAACCCGCGGATCACGGCCTTATTCTAGGGAGGACCGGTCGAGCCCGACAAGCGACCCGGCCAGACCGGCCCGTTGCAGCCCGGCCCGGCACCACCTAGAATGCCGGCTCGTGCCGGCCCGATCGGTGGGTCAGTCTCCAAGATGGATGCTCGCGACGGGGTGAATCATGGCGATGAGGCGGACGATCGGTGCGCTGGCCCTCGTCGGGCTGGGGAGCCTGCTGGGCGGCGGGATTGTGATGACGGCCGATCGTGGCGCGCACGGGCGTCCGGAAGCCAGCGCTCAGGGAACGTCCACCTCCCAGGACGATCCGATCCGTGGCTGGAAGAAGGGCCGCGGCTGGGGATGGATCTGGGGCAAGGATGACCAGGTTGGCTCGCTCAACGCCCTGACCGACCGCTCCCGGGCCGCTGCGCTCCGATTGGCGAGCCGAGGCGAGGTCTACGACCTTGGGCTGACGTACAGCCGGCGGAGCTACAGGTTTGCGGGCCACAGCCCCGGTGAGATCATCACGTTCCGGAGCCCGGACGGCATCCACCGGATGCAGGATCCCGACGCCCCCCCGCGCGATCAGAACCGCGGGCTCGTCTACTGGCATTCGGCCTCGCTCTTCATCTCCGACAACGTTGCCACCCAGATCGACGGCCTGGCTCACATCACGGCCGGTCCCGATTTTCACTGGTACAACGGTTTCAAGGAGTCGGAGTGGGGCGGCGACTGGGGCCCCCGCAAGTGCGACGCCAGCACCATCCCGCCGATCGTCGCCCGCGGCGTTCTGATTGATGTCGCCGCGTTCAAGAAGGTCGAGGCGCTGCCGGCCCACACCGCGATCACGGCGAAGGACCTTCGCGAGACCCTCGCCTGGGAGGGCGTTGCAATCCAGCCGGGCGACGTGGTGCTGGTCCGGACCGGGACCGCCCGCTACTGGGGCGAGGACGGCGCCGATCACGCCAAAATCGCCGAGCACGATTCCGCAGGCCCGGACCTTGAGGCCACCCGATGGCTGGTCGAGGACCAGGGCGCCATCATGGTCGGCTCGGATACCAGCGGATACGAGGTCAGCCCGTCGCCCGGTTCGCCCGACTGTGGCATTCCGGTTCACCGCTACCTCCTCGTTGAGCAGGGCGTCCACCTCGGCGAGTTCCACAACCTTGAGGGACTGAGCCGCGATCGGGCCTACACCTTCTGCTACATCGCCGCGACGAACCGGATCAAGGGGACAGCCGCCGGCTTTGCGCTCCGCCCGATCGCCCTGCGGTAAGCCTTGTCCCAGCGGGGGTTGTCGACTAGGATGGCGCCGAATCCACGCCCCGCGTGGCGTGGCTCTCCCAGCGAGGTAGGGCAGGAGGATCGGGATCATGGCGACGGCCGGGGCGGGCTCGTTCCGCGGGCGGATCTACGACGACATCACGCAGACGATCGGCAATACCCCCCTGATCCGCCTGCGACGGGTGACCAGCGGTTGTCGCGCCGAGGTCGTCGCGAAGCTGGAGAACTTCAATCCGCTCTGGTCCGTCAAGGACCGGATCGGCGTCGCCATGATCGACGCCGCCGAGAAAGACGGGCGGATCAGCAAGGATACCGTCATCATCGAGCCGACCAGCGGCAACACCGGGATCGCCCTGGCGTTCACCTGCGCGGCCCGCGGTTACCGGCTGATGGTCACGATGCCCGAGAGCATGAGCCTCGAGCGCCGACGGCTCCTGAAAGCCTTCGGCGCCGAGATCGTGCTGACCCCCGCCGCCGAGGGGATGCCGGGCGCCGTCCGCCGCGCTGAGGAACTCGTCCGGAACACCCCCAACGCCTTCATGCCGCAACAGTTCAAGAACCCGGCCAATCCCGAGATCCACCGGAAGACCACCGCCGAGGAGATCTGGCGCGACAGCGAGGGCCGGATCGATTTCCTGGTCTGCGGCGTCGGGACCGGCGGAACGATCACCGGATGCGGCGAGGTCCTGAAGTCGCGGAAGCCTTCCCTGAAGGTCGTCGCCGTCGAGCCGATGAACTCGCCGGTCATCACCCAGATGCGCGAAGGCGAGCCGACCCGTCCCGGTCCTCACAAAATCCAGGGCCTGGGCGCCGGGTTCATCCCCGACGTGCTCAATACCGGGATCATCGACGAGGTCGTGAAGGTTCGCGACGAGGACGCCTTCGAGATGACTCGCCGGCTGGCCCGCGAGGAGGGGATGCTCTGCGGAATCTCCTGCGGTGCCGCGCTGGCCGGCGCCATCCAGGTCGCCTCCCGGCCCGAGGCCGAGGGGAAGATGGTCGTCGTCGTCCTGCCGGACCTCGGCGAGCGCTACCTCTCCACGCCGCTCTTCCCCGAATGAGCGGGCTCTCGACCGAACCCGGGTCGCCGACGCCGCTCGAGATCCCGCGCGACCACCACGACGCGATGGTCGCGCACTGCCTTCGCGAGGCCCCGCTCGAAGCCTGCGGCCTTTTTGGAGGGTTCGGGGCGCGGGTCGTCTCGTTCTACCCGCTACGCAACAAGGCGGCCAGCGAGAGCCTCTATCAGGCCGACGAGCGCGACCTGATCGACGTGCATCTGAAGCTCCGCGAACGTGGCGAGGATATCCTCGCCATCTACCACTCCCACCCAAGATGGGCCGCGATCCCGAGCAAGACCGACCTCCGCGAAAATTATTACGGACCCGTCCCCCGGATCATCGTCTCCCTCCTGGGCCCGGTCCCCGAGGTCCGCACCTGGCGGCTCGACCCCGACTCGTTCGTCGAGCTCCCCTGGCGGATCGTCCCGCCCGCTCCGTCCGACGCCGCTTCCGGTTGC
>DAIDJI010000299.1 GCA_027451455.1 Planctomycetales bacterium
AGGCCGGCGAGGCGTTGCTGGAGGCGGTGACAAAGACGTTCTTCGGCCCGTTCCGGGTCTCGGTGCTGTTCGACGCGAACGGGGCGAACACGACGGCGGCGGCGGCGGTCCTCGCGGCGCGGGAGGGGTGTGGCGGGTCGCTTGATGGCGTCCCGGCGGCCGTCCTCGCGGCGACGGGGCCCGTCGGCCAGCGCGCCGCCCGGCTGCTCGCCCGGATGGGGGCGAAGGTTTCGGTCGGTTCGCGAAAGCTCGACCGCGCGGCCGAGGCCGCCGAGGCGATCGGTCAGGCCGTCGGTGCGGAGATCGTCCCGTTCGCGGCCTCCGATCGCGGGACCCTTGCCGACGCCCTTCTCGACCGGGCGGTCGTGATCGCCGCCGGCGCGGCCGGCATCTCGCTTTTGCCCGCCGACGTCTGGAAGTCGCTCCCCGATTTGAGGGCGATCGTCGACCTCAACGCCGTCCCGCCCCTCGGCATCGAGGGAATCGAGGCGACCGACAAGGGAACCACGCGCGGGAACGTTCGCGCCTGGGGAGCGCTTGGGGTCGGCGGCACGAAGATGAAGATCCACAAGCACGCCATCCGCGAACTTTTTACCGCCAACGACCGCGTGCTCGATGCCGAGCAGGTGCTGGAGCTGGGTCGTCGGCTGTAGACCGTGTTTGGTTTTGTGTTTCGGGACCGCTTTAGCGGGATTCCTGAGGCGCTTTTGGAGAGGACCACAGGAACGACCCGGTGAAAATCACCAGGGCCAGTCCGAGGCCGCCCAGCGAAAGCCAGGGGCCTAGCGGGAGGCTCCACGGACGGAACGCGAACTTGACTTGATGCTGGCCCTCGGGCACCACCAGGCCAAGGAAATCGCCGTAAACTCGGATCGGGTGCTGCCGCTCGCCGTCCAGCATCGCCCACCAACCCGGGTGGTAGCTCTCGGCGACGACGAGCAACCGAGTGGCCGGCGCCGTGGTGGTGATCTCAAGTTCCCCTAAGACCGGCCCAATGGCTCCGTGTGCCAATTGCCTGCGGTTACAAGCCGAATTCGATGACTTGCGCGCTCAACTCATCGGCTTTGACGGTTTTTGTTGCCTTCACCGCCGCTCCGATGGCTACCGGAGGAGGCGCCCAGTGATCCGGGCGTGAATGGCACCCGGTGAAGATCCACGCCCTGGCACAACGCACTGCTATCGTAAGCCCGGAGTGCCGAAGTGGGATGCCTCTGGCGATACCGTCGTCCGAGCCGTGGACGACGGCCGCCTGGAGACATCGATCCTCTCCCGGTCATAGACCGAGGCGACTCCGTCCTCGAAGACCTTGGCGTGCTCGAGCCGGCTCCGGAGCCGATCGAGTACGCCGGATTCCAGGATGGCCGTGAAACTCGGGTCCGTCTCGAGCAGTCTCGCGTCGCGGTGGACGACGACGTAGCGAATCTTCTGGGAAATCAGGTAAGACCGCACGGTGTCGAGAAAATCGTCGGACTCCGCCGTCCCGTCCCGGATCCCGGACAGGTAGCCCGGCTCGACCAGGCGCGAATGGGAGAACGGGGAGGGCCCCAGCACGGCGGCATCATAAGCGGCGTTGGTCACGCCGCTGTATCCCGCCGTGGTCGAGAGCCGATGCCGGGACTGCCAGTACGTACTCACCCCACCGAAGTTCGAGCAATCCCCGGAGCGGGTCTGGGGGACATCGACGACGGCCGCGTGCGGGTCCTGCGCCTTGATGAACGCGTAGCATGCGGGCAGGGGAGGCAACGTCGACCCGCCACCGCCGTAGGGGACGACGCTCAGGTCCATGACCGCGAACAGGACCAGCGCGCTGATCGCCGCCCCTCTCGCCGCCCGCGAGCCGAGGCGGCCCAGCAGGTGCCGCAATCCGGCTGCTGCAAGGACCGCGGCCACCGGGGCCGCCAGCAGGTTGAACCGAGCCGGGGCGCGGATCAGGCGGAACAGGATCACGTGGTCCCAGAGCCAGCCCCCGGGGAGCCCCACGGTTATCGGGCCGAACTTCCACGACGCCCCACCCGAGAGAACCACCAGCAGTCCGAACACCAGCCACCAGAACGAGACGCGTGGGAACCGAACGCGGCACGCGGCCGCGTAGACCAGCAGTCCGATGGCCACGAGCCCGAGGTACGAGCCCGATTCCTCAATCGCGGTTTCCGAGAGAATCTGCTCTGGATACGGGGCGCCCTTCAGCAGGCGGCGGACCGTGTGGACCTGCGTCGGCACCAGGAAATTGTACCACTGGGTGTGGTAGGTCTCGAATTCTGAGCGGGGCCGGGCAATCGTGATACCGTACCGGATGCACCACAACTGGCTCGACAGCAGGACCAGCGTCCCTGCCAGGGCCAGGACAGCGAAGGCTGCGAACCAGGGCAATCGCCGCAGCAACCAGTCCCAGGCCGACCGGCGCCCCACTGTGGCCCAGCGCCAGGCCGCATAGGCCATTGCCGGGACGGTCGCCAGCAGCGTGAAATAGGCGGCGCTCATCACCGTCAGCCAGTACAGCGCGGCCGCGGCCAGGAGCCGCGACCGGCTCGGGGCGTCGACGAAGAGGATCCAGGCCAGCAGGAACAGGGGGAAGGCACCCAGTTCGATCAGGTCGAGATGGCAGAGCCCGTGAAGCATCATCGGCCCGCTGAGCATCCCCAGCAAGCCGCCCACGGCCGCGCAGGCTCGGTCCCGCACCACGAACCAGCACAGGATGAACGTGGCCAATCCTGTCCCGATAAATGCAAGAAGCCATACGATATTATAGCATAAAGTGTCATTGTCGGTGACTTGGCTCGCGGCCAGGTACTCCAGTGACTGGAGCAGCAGTGGCGAGAAGTATCCCAGGAAGGCGCCCTCCGGGTACTGGATTTCTCGGCAGAAGAAGGGGTTGGTACGGCCTTCCAACAGGCAGGTCTTGTACCAGTGCATGATCCAGAGGTGCTGGGCGGGGTCCGCGAGAGAGGAGACTCTCGACCCGAGCTCCGTGACGGCCGGATAGGTCGCAGCCGTGAGGCAGGCCAGGTAGAGCAGGGTCACCGCCGCCAGCGTCCCTGCCCCGGGCCAGAGCCCCTTGAGTTCGGAAGGTGGGGCCGTAGAGGAGGCGGATGTGGGATCGACGCCGGGCTCCGGCTCCCTGGCCTGATCGGGGACGGTTTCCTCGTTTCTCGGACCCGATCGCATCATGGAGCCCTTGGAGAGTCGGTCGGCAACGGAAGAGACCTCGACCACCGAAGTCCCTCGCGGAGCATCACCTGAGAGTTCTCGACTATGATGTCTGAGTCCACCCTGTGTCGGCAACCCTATCCCCGAGAAAGCGTGTGTGGGCCGCTCGATGATCTCCGCCCGCCGGCAGCCCTCCGCAGATGGACTTCCTCCGGGCCTTCCATCCGGGATGGGAAACCCCGAGGATCCCCCGCGGCGTTCCACGACACGAAATGGCCGATTTCGCCATCAGGGCGAAGTGATCGGCGATCTGGTCCGCCGCTTCGTCTCCTGGCGCCGGCGAGGAAGAAGCTCAAGTCGGTCAGGCTTTCCCGTCTGACCTACTTACTTGCCGCCGTGATAAATCGAACGGCCTGGGCCCCTGACCACGGGCGCATCGCGGAGAAGGCCGCATGTTTTTTGGATGGATCGTCGGATCGCTTCGTTCGCCGGCCTACCCCAGATCCCAGGTGTGGAAGCCGCCTTCCCGCAAGACGTTCCGGACGCGAGCGAACAGCGTGCTTCCGTAATCCCTGTCCCTTGGCTCGTCGGCCAGGGAGACGACGATCGGCGGTCGGGTGAAAAAGCGAAAGAATCGCGCCGAGGGCGGGTGGAACCCGTCGTGCTCGCCGACGGGGAGCCAGCACGGCCGCCAACCGAGCTGGGCCAGCCACCGACGGAGCCGGGTGGGCCGGGGCCAGTGGGCGATCTCCGCGAACGAAACGGACGCCCACCGGCCTCTCGAAAGCAAGATCAGGCGGTCGGGGGCGACCACGGCCTCGGTGACGTCGGGGAGCCCCTCAACGCGGCTCGGGACGAACCAGAGGCCGTCCTCGCTCGACATCACGCCCTCGCGCTGGCGAACAGGTCTCCCAACGGACCACGGACCACAGACCAAGGACCACGACTACTTCTTCCTCGACGCCGGCACGGGCTTGCCGAGTTTTTCGAGGTAGTAGGCGGCGATCGGTCGGTTGGTCATGTCGGGTTCGAGGCTGAGGGCGTTGGCGAGGTGGCGGGCGGCCTCGTCGGGGCGTCCGGCTTCCAGCTCGCAGAGGCCCAGCTCGTATTCCCAGCTCGCCTGGAGTCCCAGGTTGCTCGGGACCGACAGGAAGCTGTTGACGGCCGCCAGTCCCTGGCCGCGGAAGAGGTTTCGGCCCGCCCCAATCACGCTCGCGGCTCGCGACATCTGAAGCTGCCGGATCGCGCGGTCCCCCCAGAGCGAGGACGTCGACAAATAGTTCCCCAGCAGGTAATACACCAGCCCCTGCCGGTAGATCGCCATCCCCGGCTCGGCGCCGAGGTTCGGGTCGCCGATCGCACCGGCGACGAAGAGGTCCATCGCCTTCTCGGGCTGCCCGGTGTCGCAATACAGGTCGACAAGCTGGGGCTTCACCAGCGCGGTCATGTCGCCGCTGGTCTCGGCGTCGGCCAGCTTGTCGATCGCCAGACCGATGGCGCCTTGCTGTCGGGCGAAGTTTGCGAGGGCGTCGGCCCTCGGCTGCTGCTCGAGCGAGAAGTCGTCCATCTGCCGCTCCACCTTCTTGACGTACTCGTCAAGCTGGTTGAACTGGTTCTGGAGGGCCAGCCGGGCCTCCTTCGGGACGTGCTCCTCGGTTGGGTTCAGCTCCAGCGCGATGCCGAGCCGGTCGCGGGCCAGGTCGCGGAATCCGGCGGCCAGGTACAGCTCGTGAAGCTGCATGTTCTGGTCGAAGAGTTCGTTCCGGCCCTCGGGCGAGGTGGGGGTGGGAGTGGTCTGGATCGCGTAGTTCAGGGCCGTGATCCGCTGTCGGTATCGGTTGACCAGCCGGTCGGGCGGGACCGAGATCGAGGCGATCCGCTGGGCGTTCTCGGGCGTCAGCGCGATTCCGGCGATCAGGGCGCCCTCCTGCTGGGTGAGCATCCGGTACGCCTCGGCGAGGATCCGGTAGGCGTTGGGATCGTCGGGGTTGCCGGCCAGGGCGATCCGCGCCTCCTGGATCGCCAGCAGGCAACGCGCCGGCTCGGGGAGCGGTCGGAACGCGGGTTGTCCGGCGGCCGGAGCCGGCCCGGCGGCCAGCCCGCCGACGAGCCATCGGCGGGCGGCCGCGGTTCGGGGCGACGACCGGTCGAGCAGGCGGTTCTGGAAGACGTCATCCATCCAGCTCGACGGAGTCGGCGGAGCGGCGTCGCCTGAGGGAAGCTGCCGGCTCGCGTGGTAAATCCGGGAGGGCTCCAGCCGGTTCGCCTCGAAGACCGCCAGGTCGGACTTCGGCGCGTCGTGGCGGCCGAACATCACGATCCGGCCGTCGTCGTAGAAGGGGACCCAGTCCGGGCTGCCGAAGAGGTTCGCGTACGTCCTCGGCGACCGGGTCGGCTCGATCATGATCGCGCTGATCTTGTACCGGTCGAGGATCGGCCGCCAGACCTCGACGTTGCCGTCTCGAATGGCGCGCTGGATCTCGTCCCACTCTTTGCGCAGGCTGGCCGGGAAGAAGTGGGTTCGGTGATCGATGAAGACCTTCCGCTTGGGATACGCCTTCCAGAGCAGCAGGTCGCCCTGGTCCATCGACGTATTGAAGATATTCCCGGTGATCTCATTCTGGCGTTCGAGGAACTCGGCGGCCTCGATCGGGAACTCGTCGGCGTTATAGCCGAGCCCAAAATGGACGCCGGCCTTGTAGACCCGCTGACCGGTGATGGCGACGCCGACCATCGCGAAGATCAGGAGGAGGGTGACGAGCCGGCCGCCGGTCGACCAGATCGCCCAGCCGGTCCCAAGCCGGCCTCGCGAGCCGAACCGGGCCTGGTACCACTCCTGGCCGTTGAGGGTGGCGATCGTGGCGGTCACGATCGCGAACTCCGCGCTGAAGCGGATCATGCAGCCCCAGAGGGCCGCGACGGTGGCGAAGGCCAGGAACCGCCGCCAGGAGAACCGGGCGGAGTTGATCAGGAACGAGCCGAGGCCGATCGCGACCATCACCAGGTAAAACGCCACCAACGTTGTCCAGATGTAGGCGCTTTCGCCGCCGAGCTTCTCCAGTTGCTGCTTGACGCTGTTGCTGAAGAACGAGAGCGTTTCTACAAGCTGGAGCTCGTCTGAGGAGTGGAAGAGACCGAGGAACGGCCCGGCCGCAACGCCATAGACGCGGAAGGTCCAGGGGTTTGCCAGGCAGGCCAGGGCGCAGAGGCCCAGCACCCACAACGGACGCATCGTCGGGACGCCGGGCAGGGTTTCGGACGTTGGTTTGGCCTCGGAGTCGGTACTTTCAGACCAGTCGGGCGTGCCGCCGTCGAGAATGTGGCCGATGGCGATCGCGGCCAGAAGGATCAGTCCGGTGAGGAATGAGGGGTCGCAGTTGGCCCAGAGGGCGAAGAGCGGGACGAGGCTCCAGAGCCAGGCCGATCGGCCCTGGCCCAGGGCCCGGAAGACCAACAAAAGCTCCAGGGCGAGGAAGAGGTGGCCCCAGGCCGCTGGGGTGACCGAGCTTCCCTGCGCCCCGATTCCGGGGACGGTCGCCAGGCCGCCGGGTGCGATTCCGGTGATCGGGTCGTAAAACGCCCCGAGCGCCAGCGCGACGCAGAGAGCCGACCACCAGGCGCCTGGTCCCCGGTGCCGGATTTTCAGGAGG
>DAIDJI010000300.1:0-2019 GCA_027451455.1 Planctomycetales bacterium
CGATCTAGTGAGCCCGGCGTCGCCGCCCCGCTCGAACCGACGCGCCAGCCCCATGTCCACCAGCTTCGCGCGGCCCTGCGGTGTCAAAATAATGTTCGAGGGCTTGATGTCGCGGTGGACCACCCCGCGCCGAGACGCATG
Source organism: Planctomycetales bacterium (assembly GCA_027451455.1). Taxonomy (GTDB): domain Bacteria; phylum Planctomycetota; class Planctomycetia; order Isosphaerales; family Isosphaeraceae; genus JAKAUH01. Next base: position 142 of record DAIDJI010000300.1, read on the forward strand.
CACCAGCGCTCCGGCAATCTGGAGCGAAACATCAACGGCCGAGCCGGAATCCAGCGGTCCCGACCGCTCGACCCGCTGCCGAAGCGTCTCCCCTTCGATGAATTCGAACGCGATGTAATGCAGCAGCCCGTCCTGGCCGATGCTGAAGACGCGGGCGATGTTCTCGTGGTCCAACTGGGCCGCCGATCGCCCCTCCTGGTAAAACCGGAGGACCACCTCGGGATCCGAAGCCTGGTCCGGCGGCAGAAGCTTCAACGCGACCTGTCGGTCGAGCTGGATATCCGTCGCCCGGTAGACCGCGCCCATCCCTCCAGCGCCAATCGCTTCCTCAAGCCGGAAAGTGCCGACCATCTCCCCGGGCGACGGCAGGGGGATCGTCGACGGCCCGACCGCCTGGAGCTTCCGTACCGAACTCCCCGATCCCCTCATCACGGTTGGCGTCGTTTCCGGCGATCGGCGCGCCACCGATGAGCCCGGAGGTGATTCCGGTTCCATCTGGTCCGCTAGGTCCCGGGTACGGCGCGACTCGGGGATCAACATCGACTCATGCTCAACGGTTTGGGGATCATCCCCGGGCAAAACATCCTTGCCACGGTCCAGGATCGAGACACGATCGGAAATGAGCCGGCGCGAGACAGGTGAATGCAATCCTAAGAATCCGATTTACTATAGAAACCTCGGGCGGGATTGTCAACCGGCTCACCCGGGGGCGGCAGCGCAACCTGATATCCGGCAGGGAGTACGGATCATTGGCGGCCCGAAGTTCCGGCGGATCGCGGTCAGCCGATGCTCGCGGATCAAGTCGGTCGGCGACTCTCATTGAAGCCCGAAAGCCGGTACAACCGATACAAGTGTCGTCACCACCGGGTTCATCCCGATATCTTTGGTACGCGTCGCGTCGGGGGATCGATGGCAGGGCGGCCACGACCCGCAGGAGGTAGCCGTATGTGGGACCGGATTCGGATCGGACGCTCCCAGGCCGGAAGGACGGGCGAAGGGGCCGGCACGCGGGCGGCCAGACGATCGGCCCGCCGCTTCCAGGTCGAGTCGCTCGAAGGACGTCCCCTCATGGCCGCCCTGGCGCCCATCGCCAATCTGAGCGTCCCCGCTCAGCAGGGCTATACGGTCCCCCTCGACGGCAGTGCCACCACCGACGCCCAGACCTTCACCGTAACCTCCAGCAATCCCGATATTGCCGCGAGCGTCGTCAACGGGCCATTCTGGACGGTCAATATCAACTATTCCAACACCACCAATCCGTCGCTCAATTTCAGCGGCCCGCTGGTCTTCCAGCTTTTCAATAACGCCGGAAGCACAACGCTGACTCCGAACACGGTCAGCCACATCCAGCAGTTCACCAACGACGGCTATTACACGTCCACGGGCAAGTACATTACCCGGGTCGCGACTGGATTTCCTGGCCCGACCGACTATGTCGTCCAGGGTGGGGCTCCGAACCCGAACGGCACGGGGAGTAGCGGCCAGCCCAACACGCCCTTCGCCAACGAGAACGTCCAGCAACTGGCCTTCACCGGCTCCAACCAGCTCGCGATGGCGAACGCCGGCGGGACGAATACCAACGATACCCAGTTCTTCATCACCACCGGCCAGCCCAACAGCGCGCTTGGGTACAATTACACGATCTTCGGCCAGATGGTTCCGAACCCGACGACCGGGGGAACTCCCTCTGACCTCACCACGCTCTCGAAGCTCACCCAGATCCCCGTCACCACCAATCCGGCCCTCAACAACGAGAATTCGCTTCCGACCTTCAATCCGTTGATCACGGCCGCCTCGCTCTCGAACACCAATCCGAGCGGGACCCTGCTCCTTGACACGACCCAGGCGAAGCAGGGCGAGACCTCGACGATCACGGTC
>DAIDJI010000300.1:2029-6787 GCA_027451455.1 Planctomycetales bacterium
CCGATGCAATGGAGCGGCGACCGGAACGCGGGTTTCTCGCGATCCGACCCAACCACCGGGACAACCACCACACAGTTGTTCCAGGTGACGGTCGGCGCCTACGCGGGTCCGACGACTCCCGCCATCAACTTCCGTCCGTTCGCGACGGCCCAGTCGCTCACCGTCGCCCAGGCCCAGCCGACGAACATCACCGTCAGCGGGACCAGCGGCTATCCGAGCACCACCTCGAAACCGACGCTCTCTTACTCGCTCGTCTCTCAGCCGACTCACGGGACGATCACCAACTTCAACCCGTCCACCGGCACGCTCACCTACACACCGACCGCCGGCTATTCGGGCTCCGACTCGTTCCAGTTCGTGGTCAACTCCACGGGTCCCCAGAACACCCCGGCAACCACGACCAGCAACCCGGCGACCGTGACCATCAACGTCGCGGCGGCGGCCCCGGTCGCCACGGGCGCGGTTCGGCAGGTGGGAACCGTTCTGATTGTCACTCCGCTCCCGCAGCATGGCGGCCGGATGCACCGGAACACCATCCTCGTCACCCAGACTCCCGGTTCGTCCACCTCCAGCTCCACGGTGATCCAGGTCTTCGTCAACGGACAGCTCGACTCCACGGAGCCGGCCGTCAGCTCGATCGACAGCATCATTGTCTTCGGCTCGAAGGCCAGCGACCACATCACCATCGATCCCTCGGTCACGGTCCCCGCGCTGATCGACGGTGGCCACGGCGGCCGAAACGTCCTTCAAGGTGGATCGACCGAGACGACGATGCACGGCTGGTTCGGCTACAACAAGATGATCGGCGGAACCGGCACCAACCAGATGATCGGCCAGGCCGGTCGGGTCAAGTTCAAGCCCTCGGCCGCCACCAACCTGATCTTCGCCGGCAACAAGACCTCGCCGCCGACCGGCACTTTCTACGTCTACCGGAATGGCAAGCTCGTCCCCGTCCCGCTGAGCAACCTCTATCCGCACAGCACCTCAACCGGGACGATCCACCACACTACCCACAAGAGCCACACCGGGACGACCCACAAGAAAAAGTGATACGATCGAAGGGGCGGCCCGCTTGTTGGGCCGCCTTTTGACCTGGATCCGCCCTCCGTCCGGACCCTGGAATCCGCATCGGGATTCTGGAAAAGTCGGTCCGGAATCGGCAAAAATCGGGCACGAACCAGGCCGCCCTCCGACCCAGACACCCCACCATGATCCCCCTCCCGCTGGACGACGTCCTTTCCGATTGCCTGGCCGGTCTTGAGAGTGGAGCCTTGGTACTCTCGGCGCCCCCCGGTTCAGGAAAGACAACCCGCCTGCCCGCGGCGATTGTCGAATCGGGGATTCTCTCCGAGGCGCAGCCGGGTGTGGTCGTGCTCCAGCCGCGGCGGATTGCGGCGCGGGCGTCGGCGGCTCGGGTGGCTGAGGAGCGCGGCTGGACGCTCGGCGATCGGGTCGGATACCAGGTCCGCGACGATCGCCGGATCTCGTCGGCGACCCGCCTGCAATTCGTGACCGAGGGGATTCTGAACCGCCGTCTCCTCTCCGACCCATTTCTGGAAGGGATCGGCGCGGTGGTCCTCGACGAGTTCCACGAGCGCAACCTCGATTCCGACCTGGCGCTGGCCCTTTTGCGCGAGGTCCGCGACGAGGTCCGACCGGATTTAAAGCTGGTCGTGATGTCGGCGACTCTCGACGCCGGCCCGGTCTCGGAGTTCCTCGGCGGTGCCCCGATCGTGACGGCAGGCGGCCGGGTGTATCCGGTCGAGATCGAGTATGCCCCGGCCGATCGTCCGGCGAGTCCTGAGGCGATCGCTCCGATCGTCGGCCGATGGCTCGACGACCCACGCTCGGAGGGGCATCTTCTCGTTTTCTTGCCGGGAATGGCCGAGATCCGCCGCGCGGCCGCGCGGCTTGGACCGATCGCGGAACGTGCCGGCGCGGTGATCCGCCCGCTGCACGGCTCGCTCAGTCCGGACGACCAGGATCGGGCGCTCCGGCCGGAGGAGCGCCGGAAGGTCATCCTCAGCACAAACGTGGCCGAGACCTCACTGACGATCGAGGGCGTGCGCACGGTGATCGACTCGGGCCTGGCACGGTCCGTTCGATACGACCCTGCGCGGGGTGTCGACCGATGGACGCTCGAGCGGATCAGCCGGGCCTCGGCCGACCAGCGGGCGGGCCGCGCCGGCCGGACCGCACCCGGACGCTGCATCCGGCTCTGGCCGGAACGCGAGGACCGAGGCCGTCGGGCGTTCGAGGAGCCGGATATCCGCCGGGTCGACCTCGCCTCGGCACTGCTGACTCTGCATTCCTGGGGTCAAAGCGATCCCTCGCGGTTCCAATGGTTCGAGGCTCCGGATCCTGAGCGACTCGAAGCGGCCGAGCGGGTCCTCTCGGCGATCGGGGCGATCTCGGGCGTTCCCGCACGGATCACGGCGATCGGCCGGAAGCTCCTCGACCTCCCCGTCCATCCGAGGCTCGGCCGGCTGCTGGTCGCCGCGGGCGACGCAGGCCGCCTTGACGAGGGGGCCTCGGTCGCCGCCCTGCTCTCGGAAAGAGACTTCCTCGCTCGTGACCCGGCCGAAAAACGTCCCGACGTCGCCTCGGGATTCTCCTCGACGTCGGATGTCCTGGTCCGGCTCGACCAGCTCGCCGAGGCCGAGGCATCCCGGTTTTCCCCCTCGATCCGCTCGCGGGGGATCGATCCGACCGCTGCGCACGTGGTCGCCCGGCTTCGTGATGACCTGCTCCGGCGCTTCGGGCGCGGGGCACGCGGTCGCCGTTCCGCGCGACCCCCTGATGTCGCCAGTCACGACGACGCGGCCATTCGTCGATGGCTCCTGCTCGCCTATCCCGATCGGGTTGTGAAGCGCAGAGGTGCCGAGAGGACGGGCCTGATGGTCGGCGGACGGGGCGTTCGGCTGGCACCGAGTTCGGTCGTCCGAGAGGCCGATTACCTCCTCGCCCTCGACGCCCGAGACGAGCGCAGAGCCGGCCGTCGCGAAGTCCAGGTCTTCCTGGCAAGCGCCATCGATCCGGACTGGCTGGAGGAACTGCATCCCGCCTCGATCCGCCGCGAACGAGCGACCGTTTTCGACCCGCAACGCCGCCGGGCGATCGGAGTGGCGCGCACCTGGTATCTCGACCTGATCCTTCGGGAAGTGCCAACCTCCGATCTTGATCGCGACGAGGCCGCTCGGCTCCTGGCCGGCGAGCTCCGACGGCAGGAAATCCATCCTGCGCTCGCGAACGAGCCGGCCGTCGAGTGGCTGGCGAGGCTCGACCTCGTGCGCCGAGGTCTCCCGGAACTTGACTGGCCGGTTTTCGACGAGGCGACCCTGGCGGAGGTCGCCGAGGAAGCCTGCCGCGGGAAGACATCGATGGAGGAAGTCGATCGGATCGACTGGATCCCTCACCTGGAATCGCGCCTCGATCGCCGACAATCGATCGAGCTGAGGGAAGGCGCGCCCGAGTCGCTCCTGATTCCGAGCGGTCGTCGGGTTCGCCTGACGTACGAGTCGGGGCGTCCGCCGGTCCTCGCCGCCCGAATCCAGGAGTTGTTCGGCCTGGCCGAGACGCCGAGAGTCGCCCGGGGCCGCCTGGCCGTTCTGCTCCACATCCTCGGCCCCAATCATCGCCCGGTCCAGGTCACCGACGACCTTCCCAGCTTCTGGAAAAACACGTACTTCCAGGTCCGGAAAGACCTTCGCGGTCGATATCCGAAACATCCCTGGCCCGATGACCCGTTGAACGCACCACCCATCGCCGCCCAGCGGCGAAAGCCGCACTGAAGTTGGCCCTTCGCCTCCTCAGACGGAGGAGCTCAGGCCCAGGGCCGGTCGTTGGTCGGAATTGTGGAGCTGGAGTTCCCCTGAAACCAGGCTCCCGATAGAATTCCCGATCTCCGCGAAGCAAGGACGCCAGCGGAGCGGGACAGGATCGAGTAAGGATTCCAGCTCTTATGCTCGGTGGCCGATCGACTCCGTGCACCTGGCTGCTGGTGTGCGCCCTCGCTTCGGGCTGCGCGGCGATGAGGCGCGAGGCGCCCAGTCCGGACCTCAGGCCCTGCACCGATGGCTACGCCTACACGGCCGACGGATGGCGGCTCGGCGTCCGGCATTACGTCCCCGAACATCCCGATCCGGGCAAGCTCCCCGTCGTCCTTTGTCATGGCCTCGGCCTGAATGCCACCTTCTGGACGATCACCGACAACCACCTCCCCGCCCAGCTCACCGCCCGGGGCTACGAGGTCTTCGTCTTCGATATCCGAGGCTCGGGCGAGAACGGCCGGATCGGCCGCCTCGATCAACGCAATCGAAGGCGGCGGAATACACCGTTCCGCGAGCTTGGCGAGGGAAGGTGGAACGTAGACGACCTGATGCGCTACGACGTCCCCGCCATCCTCGACTACGTCCAGCGCGAGACGGGCCGCGACCAGGTCAACTGGGTAGGTCACAGCATGGGCGGAATGCTCATGTTCCCCTACTTCGAGCTCGACGCCACCAGTCACTCCCGGATCGCAAATTTCGTGGCGATGGGGAGCACCATCACCCTGGCCGACGCCCCGAAGTATGACATGCTCATGGCCAACCGGGCGATCCGGACACTCAACCACTTCGCCAGCCCCGGACGGCTCGGCCGCCCCCTCGCCTTTTTCCGAATGCCCGGAATGAACATCATCGATTCTTTTTACTACGACGAGGACAACGTCGACCAGCGAACGGTCTCTCGCTTCTACGGTTACACTCTCGAAGATCC
>DAIDJI010000301.1 GCA_027451455.1 Planctomycetales bacterium
CACACCGGCAGCATTGATGGTGGCTCCCAGTTGCTCCTCGACGTCGTACAGGGCGTCGAGGCTGTCCGCCGCGTAGTCGAAATGGGCGATGACAGCGTGTTGATCCAAGTATGCCTCCGGCTCCGCAGTCTAACAAGAATTTGGTCGGTGAACGGCCCTGTTGATGTACGTCTGATTTTCCGTATAATCGCGTTTACTTCGAACGATTATCCGCGATTTCCCAGTTCGTCGCAAGGGATCAGATGGATTTGGACGGAATCTCGGACGGAGGAAGGCGGACAGTCGGAAACAAAGGGGTCGAGTCGGAAACAAAGAGGTCGGGAACCTATTCGACATCTGCTAGTCGGAACAAAGGGGTCGGGAACCGATTCGACATCGGCTAGCGGCGGGAGCCGGTCCGGCGGCGGCTCCGAGACGATCGAACCGCTCGACCTTGAATAACGGTTCCGGACACCTTATCAGCTCCCGGTGGGCCCGAATGGACAGGAGCTGGTCCACCAGGCCCCTGCGTCATCGTGATGCGGTCTGGTCGAGGTTCCCAGCGGCCCGACCGATCACGTCGCCTGCTTTCGGTGGTTGCGTGCCGGACGCGAGGAGGGCCCGGGCCCTGCGTTCGAGGCATCTGTCCGGCCGCGCCAGGTCCCGGGATCGCTTCAGTACCTCGCGGATATTCCGATCGGCTTCCTTGCGATGGCCGACGGCCTGCTGCCATCGGGCGAGCGTCAGCAAGGTGCTGAGGGTCGTCGGCTCATGTGGGCCGATGTGCGTCCGACTTCCCTCGTAGGCGGTCCGTGCGAACGGCCCGGCCTCGTCGAGCCGTCCTCGTTCGATGAGAGTCTGCGCGAGGTTCTCGCTCGTCTGGATGGCTCCGAAATGTCCGGGGCCGTCGAGGGTCAGGAAGAGGTGGTGGGCGATCCGGAGATGCTGCTCGGCCCTCGCGGACTCGCCGATCCGCAGCAAGATGCTGCCGATGATCCATCGTTCGGTCGCCTCGACCTCCGGGGAGTGATACGCCCGTTCCTGGATCCGCCGCTCGGCGCGATCGAGGATTTCGCCGAGCGTCGTGCGGCGATCGACCTCCGGCTCGTCGCGGGTGAATAGCTCGTCCAGGAGATCGGGAACCCGTCGGGCGATCCGGATCTCGTGGTTCGCCCGCCCGATCGGCCGGAGTATCCCGCCAATGCCGAGGAGGATGGAGAGCGCCAGGCACCCGACGAGCCGTGCCTGGGCCGGAGACCGGCGATACCATCGGCCGAGGCGCACGAACCGCCCGATCGGCCGGGCCTTGATCGGCCGGCCTTGCACCCATCGCTCCAGGTCGTCGGCCAGCGCCTCGGCCGAGCCGTATCGGCGTTTCGGTTCCTTTTCGAGACATTTCAGGCAGATGCACTCGAGTTCCCGATCGATCCCGGGATTGGACCGCCTCGGCGGTTCGGGAGCCTCATGAACCACCCGATGGATCACCTGGACCGCCGAATCGCCCCGGAACGGGGTCCGTCCCGTGAGCAGGGTATACAGGATCGCGCCGAGGCCGTAGACGTCCGAGAGGATGGTGATCGCGTTCCGGTTCCCCGTGGCCTGCTCGGGCGCCATGTAGGGCGGGCTCCCCAGGACCGCCCCCGTCGGAGTCAATTCGGTCGCACCGTCGACCCACCTTGCCAGGCCGAAGTCGGTGACGTTCGGTCGGCCTCGCTCGTCGATCAGGATGTTCGCCGGCTTGAGATCGCGGTGGAGGAGGCCGCGCTGATGGGCGTGCTGGACCGCCCGGGCCACGTCGATCATCAAGAGGGCCGATTCCCTGTGCTCGTCTCGATAATCCTCGAGCCGGTCGGCGAGGCTTCCGCCGGCGATCATCGGCATGGCGAAGAAGCAACGACCCTCATGCTCGCCGACTTCCAGGATCGGGACGATATTGGGGTGGTCGAGCGCGGCGAGGGCCGCGGCCTCGCGCCGGAACCGCCGCAGTTCGTCGGGATGGGCGAGCGACCCGCCCGCCAGGACCTTGAGCGCGACGATGCGATCGGGCCCCCGCTGGTGCGCCTGGTAGACCACGCCCATCCCGCCGCGGCCCAGGATGCCGAGGAGTTCGAAGTCCCCGAACCGGACGGTGGGTAGGGATTCGAACCGGGAGGGCGGCCTGGACGAGAGTCCATCCTCGGTCGGGACGTTGAGGGAGCCGAGCGAGCCCTCATCGCCGACGGGGCGCGAGGCTCCGAACGTCGGCATCGGGCGCCCCGCTCGGGCATGGAGTAGCGCGGTGTGCCCGAGCGAGCCGGTGGGATGGTCGCGCACGAACCGCGTATCGGTCGTCAGCCGGTCGAGGGCACGCTGGCAATCCGGGCACTCCTCGACATGGACCTCCAGCCTCGACGAGGACTCGGCGGGCAACTCGGCCCGGAGCCAGGATTCCAGCAAATGCAGGAATGGACATAATTTCACGATAATCCCTCCGCCTCGTGGCGCGACTCAGCCGGGAATCTGGAGGTATTCGTTGTGTCGGGCAGGCTGGCCAATTCGGGCGCCCGCCCGCGTCCTGTTCGTCTCCGTCTCGTGCAGCGATGTCCGCACCGTCGAGTGCCGAGATCATTCGATGTCCCGGCCCCATTCACCCCGCGGTGCCATCGATCCGCTCGAGTTCTTCGCGAACGAGCTTTTGAACCTTGCTCTTGGAGGAGTAGACCGTGCTGACGAGCATCCCGAGCTGTTTCGACGCATCCGCGCCGGACATCGACTCGAGCGCCGTCAACCGGAAGGCTTCCCACTGCTGAGGGGCGACCCGCTCACGGACCCGGCGAAGGGCCTCGTCGAGCAGTTCGCGGTCGTACCCCGCCTCCACCGCCTGGATCAGGCCGTCGCGGGCCTCGATATTCGCGAGCATCGCCACGACCGCGCCATCGCCCGAGCCCTGGTCCCGACGCCTCCGGGACAGCTCGTTGGTGAGCACCCGCCGGGTCACGGTCCGAAGCCAGGCCCGAAAGCTCTGCGACGGATCATATTGAAATTTGGCCATTTTTTCGAGCAGGCGTGCCAGGACGGCCTGGGTCACGTCCTCGGCATCGGCCGGCTGGAGCTGCCATTTTCGGCAGGATGCGTAGATCAGAGGGCGATAGCGCCGGACGAACTCCTGCCAGACCGCCTGGTCGTTCGGTCGATCGCGGAGCTTCGCCAGCAGGGTCACGCTGGTGGGATCGGTCTCCCGCTGGTTCATGCAGATACCTGTACAGGTCGCCGAGTCGGCTTCTTACTCTTGCTTAAGTTGGATCTGGATCCCAGTGGCTGGTGGCTATCATAATCGGACCCTGGGAGATGGCAAGGAATTCGTTGAAAAAGGCGAGAGGATTCTCGGGAAGGTTTTCGGGGCTCGCGCTGTAGGGTTTTATGTCGGATGCGAGCGATTGGACATCTGGTCGATCGCGACCCTCCTCGGCGGGACTTGCCCTTGCGGATACGGGTAAGCTGTGGCGGCAATCGTTTTTAGGCGTTCGATTTCGCTGCTTTTTTGGGCGGCAGATCGTCGCTCCGCGTGCGGAGATGGTGGGCCGGTCCACCCTCGCCCAACGGGCCGTGCCGGGATCTCGGCGATCCACGCCGAGTGACGAAAGCCAGTCTGCCGGCCGTGCGCCGAGGTTGTTTAACAACGAGAAGAATGGAGGAAATGATCAACTGACGTTGGACTCTTCAAATTCGTTTCTGGCAACCCTTTCACTTTCCCCCTGGCACCCCATTCCCTTCTTCAGGGGGTCGTGACGCCGAGTCCCGCGCCGGGAACGAGGCGGGGAGAGAGCATTGGCCGCTGTCCTCGGCGAGTCGCCGGGGGCGCTGGCCGCGTGGAGTTCGGGGCCTTCCCCTTTTCTCTCTCTCCCGAAGTAGACAACCGGAATCGACCCTCTTCGGAGGGGGTACGTGACGGCCGATCGGACCGGGTCTGGCTCCATCGAGGTGCTGGGCCCCGCACAGGGTGCGCCCGGTCGGTTGATCGCTCGTGAGTGTGCGTTGGCAACGAGTTCCACCAATCGAGGAGACCTTGCGATGTCCAGCGAAGAACGAGTGACGCGGCGGGAGCTGATGACGGTGGCCGGGGCGGCCGGGATAGGGACCCTCGCGACGGCGGCCCATGCCGGCGCCGCGCCGACAGGCGCTGTGCCGCCATCGTCCGCGTCGACCGGCGTCCAGTACTCCCTGGTGTTCGTCAATGATTCGACCAACCGCGGCGACGCCTGCGTCTACCAGACCGATCCGCAACTCGGGGTTCCTAACGCCATGTCGCTGGCGTGGTTCTCGAAGACTGCCTTCCCGACCACGACAGTCGTTTTCACATGGACGATCGACTACAGTTTCACCTGGGCCGAGACGGGCGAGCTGGTCCCTGGGGTCTTGTACGTCGCGAGCCAGACATGGGCCGCCGACCTCACCAAGTTGAACACGGTCGATTTCGACATGCAGGATGGCGCCTTCACCTTCAGCAATGAGAGGTCGGAGCCACCGGCGGGATCGCTGGTGATCCACGAGAGCCAAAACATCCCCCTGAATAAGGCATCGGTCGGGATCGGGATGTCCGGCGCCGGCACCTTCGCCGTGCAGGCGCAACCCAGCTTGAACCTGACGTTCACGCCGCACCCCAAGTACTGGATTACCTTCGGGAACTACACCGCGGGTGAGGTCCTCGACATCCAGACCCTGACCAATCCGGTCGAGATTGCCTTCCCGGCCAACGTCTACAGCATGACCGCGATCCTGAACCAGCAGAACCAGTGGCTTGTCGAGCCGACCTCCAGGTACAACATGGAAATTCTCCGGAAGAGGCGGCAGCAAGTGAGGTCAGCCCGGTAGGGCCCATGTGCCGCCGGACTCTCGCGCGGTCGTACTGATGGGGGACTCGGCGGGCCTGTATGCTTCCCGATCGATCGTCGCCCCAATCCTGTCCCCGGCGGGTTGCCTCTCGCGGCCCGTCCGGGGATGACCTATCCACTACCCTCGGCGTCGGCCGACCCCCCGATCATGAAACCCATCGGGAGACACCGCGATGCCTGCGATCCAGGTCTACAACATGAACGACGCCCTCATGGGAACGGGCAATGGCGTGGTCAACACGAGCGCGCAAACGGCGACGATTCCTAGTTGGACCGACAAGCCCGGACTTCAGGTCGGCAAGGAGTCCAAGCTGAAGGAGAGCGGCGCCCCGTACAATGGAAAGGGCTGGTCGATTGGCGAGAACGATCCCGTTGCTCAGTTCGTGAACGTCGTGTGATATCGTGGACCTGACCGGTCGACGTCCCCAGCCGCTCCCCGCCCCCGGGCTTTGGAGGCCCAGACAAAACAGGTACCGGCACCTCGAAAACTCGGCCTCGGGTGGCCGGACGGCGCCCTCCGGACGACGCCCCCGATGTCGCGGGCGATTGCTCCCGTTCCGCGGTCGATCGCCCTCACCCCGGGAGGCGCCGCCGGCTGCGCCGGCTCCGATCCAGGCCACCCTTGGGCTTCGGGCGGACGCCTCTCCAAACGAGGCCACCACCTGGTATTCGGGCCATCGTCCTCCGGCGCGTCTGCAGCACTGCCCGGTCTCCTTGCTACAGTCTCGGGCTCGATCCTGTCGCGAGGAAGCCGGGTCGATTGTGGTCGCGATACGCTCTCGTGCCGGTTTTCCGTTGCCGGACCAGGGCCCCGTTTCCTGGGGTCGTCGCGAGCCCACAAGGAACGGGCATCGACCACCCGCGAACCAGGTCCACGTCACATCCTTGCCGACGAAGGGAGTCCTGGCCCACGAGCGTCGGCGCGATGGTCGCGCCGGCCCACCGAAAACCGAAAAGTGAATCACGAATCGCGCTGTCGCGGCAACTCTTGGGGACGTAACTGGCAGAGATGTCGCTTTTTCTCTGCAAGTTCTTTGCGGCACGCTTCCATTGATGGTAAGGTTGGCACTCTCATCAATCAACACATCCCGGAGTACGACGATGATCCGGTTCCATTGCACGGCGGAGGGCTGCGGGAAGAAGCTCACGGTGGCCGACGAGGCGGCCGGGCGGAAGGGGAAGTGTCCGGGGTGCGGGGCGTCGATCGTGGTCCCGATGGTGACTCCGGAGCTGGAGCCGGCGCTCGTGGCCGCGGAAATGGTCGAGGAGGCGGTCTACGAGCCGGCGCCCGCGGCGTCTCCGGTCCACGCGTCTCCCGGCGTCTGGGAGGAGAATGAGGTCGGCCCGCCGGGTCCATCGGGGCGGGCGATCTCGTGGGGCGCGATCGGGGTCGCCTGGCGGTTGCTCCGCGAACAGCTCGGAACCTGGATCCTGACGACGTTCGTTCTCTACCTGATCATGATGGGACTTGGGATTATCCTCCAGCTCGGGGCAGCGGCCGGTCTGGCCGTCGGGGTCGGGCTGCTGGGGCCGATCGCGGTCCCGATGGTGATGGGGACGATGGTCCTCGTGAACCTGGGGGCCCAGGGGATCTTCTACGGCGGCCTCTTCGGGATGGCTCTGAAGCAGGTCGATGGCGGCGAGGTCGCGGTCGGCGACCTCTTCTCGATCGGCGGCGAGGGCCGGGCCGAGCGGCTGTTCAAGGCGGGAATCCTGATAGACGTCCTGGGGATGCTCGGTTTCGTCTTCCTCTTCATCCCTGGTCTGGTGTTCTTCGGGCTGGCGTACTTCGCGATTCCCCTGATCGTCGATGGCCGTATGGGGGCCTGGGCTGCGCTGAAGATGAGTCTGCGCGCGCTCGGCCGAGATTGGATCTCGGCGGCGCTGTTCATTCTGGCGATGATGGCATTGTCGATGTCGGGGATGTTGCT
>DAIDJI010000302.1 GCA_027451455.1 Planctomycetales bacterium
TGGCCCCGCCCTACCACCATTGCCCGTCATTAATAGGCGACTGTCCCTAGTATACCGCCACGGCATGAGTTTTGCCTTTCATCAAGAAGCGGCAACGAGCGTGTATCTGGCCTAGACGATACACCGAGGCCGCCGCGCCGCCGAGCTTGTCCGTCGAGCCGATCACCTGGCCGACGTGCAGCCCGCCCCCGAAGAGCATCGCCGTGCTGACCGGGGCCCAGTGGTCCCGGCCGGCGTTCTTGTTGATCTTCGGCGTCCGGCCGAACTCCCCCCAGACGACCACCGTCACGTCGCGGTCGAGGCCCCGGTTGTGGATGTCCTCCACCAGTGCCGAGACCCCCTGGTCGAAGGCGGGCAGGTACTTGCGGAGCCAGTCAAAGTTATTTCCGTGGGTATCCCAAAAGCCATACGCGACGGTAACAACCCGTGCCCCGGCCTCGACCAGCCGGCGGGCGACGAGGAACTGGTCGTTGTGCATCGGGGCGGCATCGCCGAGGGTGTTCCGCCAGCCCGGTCCGTACCGGTCACGGAGCCTCGGGTCCTCGCGCGAGAGATCCAGCGCCCGGGCGACCCTGTCGGACGTCAGCACGTCGAAGGCGCGGCGGTAGACGCCCTCCATGCCAGCGACCTCGGCGTTGTCGAGCGAGTGTCGGAAGCCGTCGAACTGGTCGAGCAGCGCCCGGCGCCGGTCGAACCGGGGCGGCGGGACATCGGCCGGCGGCTTCAATAGAGCCAGGTCGTCCCCTTCCATCCGGGCGGCCCGGTACGTATGGCCGAGGAAGCCAGGCCCGGGGCTGTTGTACGGCCGGTGCTGCATCACCGGGAAGAGGTCGACAAACGGCGGGACCACCGGGTCAACCGACCCCTGCACCCTCGCGATCATCGAGCCGAAACTCGGCTTCCCCTCGCGCTGGCTCTGCCCCATCGGGAATCCGGTGACGTTCTGAAAGCTCGAATGCTCGTCCCGCAGCCCGACGATCGACCGAATCACCGCAACCTTGTCCATCAGGCCGGCGATCCTCGGGAGGTGCTCGCCAATCTGGACGCCCGGGAGCCGGGTCGCAATCGGCTTGAACTCGCCTCGAATTCCCTCGGGCGCCCCAGGCTTCAGGTCGAAGGTGTCCTGATGCGCCAGGCCGCCGGCCAGGTAGATCATGATGACCGACTTGTGGGCCGATCCACCCCGGTGCGAGCCGCCCGCCACGGAGGCCCCAACCGGACTCACCGATCCGGCGCGTGAATCGGCCGAAAGCAGGCCCGGCAGGCCCAGCCCGCCCATCGCCAGCCCGCCGATCTTCAGGAACGACCGCCGTGAATGGCCGTCGCAGTACCGATTTCCCCCGCCCGGCGCCCACAACGTCAGCATCGGCGAATCCCTCCCAAACCGCATCGAGACCGATCGGAGTTTTCGACGCGTGTTAAACAAGAGTGTAATGGACCGGCGGGTCGAGGGCAAGCGAGCGTCCAGGTTTGGGAGCGTCGGAATAGCGCGGACGATGGATTCCCGAGGGAGATGCCTGACACCGGATCCCGGCTGGATCGATCATCGGATCGCGGGGACCCCAATCTGGGATTCCGGAATTCGGGATTCCCATATTGGGGATTGCGGATTCGGGCCTATCGCGAGACCAGGAAGCGGCCTTCGGGGCTGTTGCCGTCGCCCCGTCGGATTGCGGGGCCTGTCGACGGGATGGACCCGGACGGGAGAGATCCTGGCTCGAGCGTCATCATCCAGAAGGAGCGAGGCGAGTTCGTCAACGCGAACGGATTCACCGCCTGGAAGGGCTTCGACGAGCGGGGCTACGAGATTCGCTTCTTCGACTGGGAGCAGATGGCCTCGGAGGTGGCCCCGGTCGAGCCCGGGACGATCACGGTCGGGTCGGTCGCCCTCGTGCGGCGAGCATTACGGCGCCTCGGCGCTGAACCTCGCCCGCTCGATGACCCGCCCCGGTTGAGGGGCTATCTCGGCCGGAGGATCTGGCAGACGACCTGGTCCGAGGTCCGCTCTCGGATCGACGATCCCGGCGTGCCGGTCTTCGTCAAGCCGATCGAGTGCGACAAGGCCTTCAACGGATATGTGGTCGCGTCCTTCCGGGACCTGATCCGGACGGCCCGATGGCCGGGCGAGATGGGGCTCTGGGCCTCGGAGCCCCTGCCCTTTGTCTCGGAGTGGCGGTACTTCGTCCGACGGGGCCGGATCATCGGCGTCGGGCACGACAAGGGCGACCCGCTCCGATGTCCCGACGCTTCGATCGTCCGGGCCGCGATCGACGACGACGTCGAGGAGGCACCCGTCGCCTTCGGGATCGCCTTCGGGGTGATCGAGGACGGCGGGACCCGGCTGGTCGAGGTCAACGACGGCTTTTCGTTCGGCTGCCTCGGGCTCGGCCCGCTCGCGTACTCCGGCCTCCAGGAGGACCGCTGGAACGAGCTGGTCGGCGGATCGGCGAGCGGGTGGGCCGTTGGCCGTGATTGGATATATCATATGAGCGATTATCTGTAAGCAATTTCAATGGACCATTCCGCGGCTCGGCCCCTCGCAAGAGAAGTCATATTAAACATGGGTGGGCGGGCCGGATCCGCGGGTCGTAGGGCCCCGGTCCCGGAAAATGGGCCCCCGGAGGGGCCGTCTGGGCGGATCGGGCCGGTCCGGCGGGGTGCGGTCGGCGGGTGGCCGGATCGGGCCGGGTGGCTGCGGGGACGGCCGGAACGGAGCGGCGCCTGTGTCGGGGCGATGGTAGATTGGGCTCGGGGGCGGCGGGCGGGACGTCTTCGTCCCGGATCGTTCGGGGGCGACGAGGCCGGGGAATCCGGCGACCGGCCCGTCGGCGGGGCCAATGACAGATGTCGATTCGGACCCCTTGATCTCTTCCGGGCCGTGAAAACTAGCTGCGTCCCCGTTCCATCCTCCATCCTCTCCCGGGCCGTGAAAACTAGCTGCGTCCCCGTTCCATCCTCTCTATGGATTATCAATAACCGTGATTGTAACATAATCTGATTCCCCATACTGGTTACCTAGGTTGTTGTAACCCTGGGCTGTTGCTGTCTGGTTACCCTGTTGATCTCCGTTAGGTAAATTCGGAATGACGCAATTCACCGTGACTGTTGTCGCCCCCTGGGCAAAATTGGCAGAGAATGAGCCAACGTTGAGATTCCCTTGAGTGAAGGTAATCTTAACAGTTCCTGCGGTGCCGGAGATTTGGGCGACATTTACTATAAATGCCTGATTGCTGCCCTCAGCCATGGGCGGGCTCTGGGATGTAGGGTCTGTGATCTTGACGGTCTGGGTCGCGTGCGCTTTGCCTGGAGCGAGCAGATCGCCCGCGGCCGCGGCGACGAAAAAAAAGACGATGGCACTGTGGCGAAGCATTGCTGTTCTCCGGAGTTGGGGCCTTGAGTCGAAACTGAAGGAGCGCGAAAGCAAACGGAAATCATCGATCGAACGGATGGCCTCAGAGGCGGTTCCGGAAGGGTGGCGACGACCCAGAATGCCCGACACAACTACTCTTTTTTTGGGATTTCCGTCGGATAGGAGGTGTGTAATCCGGGCTTTCTGGAACAGACTCTCAGAAATCGGTCGGCGAAATCAGTTCGTTACCTCCCCGGGTGCTTAGGGCCTGCCAGACAAGAAGATTGATAGTCTCTTTTATGAAAGACACATGGCCGTCCCCAAATAATAGATTAACACCTTTGTTGTGTTGGCTGCCTGCTGTCCACGCCCCCTGTTGCACCATCCCTCCATTGGTGCAACTATTTCCGTTTAGTTTCATATTGTGATTATAAAGGGTGTTCCCATATTGTCCTACAATCCAATCCATGCCTCTGGTCTCATCCGCAACAATCGCCGTTTGCTCACTGATAT
The DNA here is from genome assembly GCA_027451455.1 of Planctomycetales bacterium. Lineage (GTDB taxonomy): Bacteria > Planctomycetota > Planctomycetia > Isosphaerales > Isosphaeraceae > JAKAUH01. The sequence goes on from DAIDJI010000302.1 coordinate 3,863, forward strand.
TCATGCATTCATTTATAAAAGAAGCAAATTGATTTGCCCGAATAAGCACATCGGGCGTCTGGAATACGGTTCGGCCGAGTGTCTTGGAGCCCAATAGGGCTGGCCCTAGTTTCCACTCTGACATGGCAGCGGTAAGGCTTGTGCCATCGGTAAACCTCGCCAGCGAAACGGGCCCGTTCGACCCGTTAACAAAGGGGCCGTTTTCCGAGCCGCTTACCTGAAGACCATAGCCCACATTGCCTCCATAGTTGGTCCAAGCCGACGAATTCCTCGGCAAATCGGAAGGGCAATTGAATATACTCACTATCTGCAATGAAACCGTCCTGTTGGGAGCGGAAAGTGAGGATATCTGGAAATTCAAAGCGTCAAAAAGAGGCGTCATATCGAGCTGCGGAAGCAACGAGGCATGTGTCGAGAAAAGATTTCCATTGATACCCAATGGCAGAACATTTTGTGTTGAAACATATGAGTTTAATCCTAGGCCAAACTGTTTAAGGTTGTTGGAGCATTGAGATCGCCGAGCGGCTTCACGAGAAGCCTGAACGGCCGGTATTAATAACGCAATTATGATTCCTGTTATGAATATAACTGCTAAGACCTCAATCAATGTGAATGCGGCCTTTTCTCTCCTCTCTCTTGGAAATTCGCATTCGCCTGCATCGATTGAGTACGCGTTGGACCTCGAAGCTGCCATGGCAGGTTCTCCCACATGAAGACAGCGATCATACGCCGGTTTATCGGTGATTGGATTTCGAGGATGGATTTGCTGCAAGCTCAACCCTAAGCTTAATAGGTGGCGATCGAAAAGTTTGACTATCACCACTCTTCATCGCGTGAACAAGAGTCGCAAATAGTTCGTATTCCCCAGGCTTTTTGGGCATGGTGATAGAGGCCCTGAACTTTCGGACTCCTGGTTCGGGTCCATCCTCTTCAACAGCCCCCCAGCTCCCAAAGGATACGCTTTTCTTGAATAATTTGGCAATCACAGGATCTCGCGTTGCTGAATCGGACCCCATCTTGATCAAGATAACGCAGTCCACACGCTCCTCAGGGCGCAGGGGTTGGACTCCGTCAGGTTTACTAATCTCAAGATTCAATGGGGCGCTGATCGGCCCGTCGGGCGCTTCTCTCGATGCACAACCTAAGCAACCAAAAGCCATTAAGAAGAGGACAAGTTTTCGGCAAATCGCCATGATGAATCGACTCCAGGTCCGAAACACCGCTCCCGCAAGCCTGCTCCTGCTGAGGCCACGTCCTGCCCGGCGACTCGTAATCATCGAGCGATTTCTTCGTTGCTGCCCATTCAGCCACATACCTAACCGCCGCGCTGAGAGTTTTAGGGCGTGTGGACGCGTGTGGACAAAACCTGGGCAAGATGGATGCGACTGGAGAAGGCTCGAGTCGCGTGTGACCTACGAGGTAGCCAGCTTTCGGGGACCGGTGGCCGGTCCCATCAACGAAGGGCCCCCGACTGGTGCCCCTAAACCTCGTAATTTCTCCAGGATTTGTCTAAACGCCCTAGAATCTTCGCCGGGAGATCGGGCCGCGAAAGAAAGTCACTGATGCCCGAAGCCGCCTGATTTCCAGGTGTTTTCGAGCTGTCAGGGAGCCCAGTCGGCAGGAATAAGATCGCACCCATAAATCCATCCGGCTCATGTAGGGGAAGTGGTGGTGACTCGGCCAGCCCCCCCGATCGGACCAGCGGCCCACGCCTCACATCCTAACGTCGGCTCGAGAGTTGTGGCGAGATGGTGACACTGCTTTCCGATGCGAATGCGGCCGGCACTACCAGTTGCCTCACGTGAACCATCCATCCCTGGGAGAGCGACTTGGGGCATGATAATAAAACCAATTTGCAAGTCAATCCCCTCGGGACGAAAAATGGCAAGGTGCGGAAATGAAGAAGGTGGTATCCGGTGGGCCGAGTGGAGCGCACGCCGTCCCTGAGGCCGTTGCCGGCCTGCCGGATACCATCCCGTTGAACTGAGCCGCTTCGCGGTGGGCATTCACCCTTTGGTCTTTCAATCGGCCCCCGCCTATTTCGTGTCCGTCCGGTAAAGTGCATCTGGTAACAGTCGCGACTTCCGGCGATGCTGCTCCAGTCGGGGCCGACCGCCCCGGCCGGGAGCCCACCCCATGCCGCGCGTCCACGTCGTCGATCTTCGCTGGAACGCCCTCCTCAACGACTTCCGCCGGAGCGGCCTGACTCAGGCCGAGTTCTGCCGCCGCCGCGACATCTCCCTTCATTCCTTGCGCAAACGCCTCTACTCGCCACGACCCGCGCAGGCTCATTCCCCCGACGCACGCCCCGCCGCCACGGCCGACCCCCACTTCGTTCCGGTCACCATCTTGCCCGACCCAAACCCATCGATCTCCGCACCTCCTTCCTGCATCGAACTGATCCTCGCCGACGGCCGGCGCATCGCCGTCGCCCCCGGCTTCGATGCCGACACCCTGCGCCGGCTCCTCGCCGTCCTGGAGGCCACCTCATGTTCGGCCTGAGCGCCGCCGTCCGCGTGTACGTCGCCACCGCACCAGCCGACATGCGCAAGAGCTTCGACGGACTCTTCGCGCTGGCCTCCAGCCTCGACCTCGATCCTCTCTCCGGTCACCTTTTCGTCTTCGTCAACAAACGACGCGATCGCATCAAGGTACTCTATTGGGATCGCGATGGGCTCGTCGTCTGGGCGAAGCGCCTTGGACGGGGCGGAACAGGGACGGACGGGGAGGAAGAGGGGCGCAGCTAGTTTTGCGGTCTCGACCCGGCGGGGAGGAACAGGGGAGGAACAGGGACGCAGCTAGTTTTGCGGTCTCGACCCGGGCGAGGAGGTCGTTGGAGTCGAGGCCGCTGCCGGCGGCGGTGGAGACGCCGTAGACGTACTGGGTGGTCTGGCTGGGTGTCCCGGCGGGCATCACGG
>DAIDJI010000303.1 GCA_027451455.1 Planctomycetales bacterium
CTCGATCGTGAACAACTCGCAGGGCAGCGCCCTGCCAACGCTCGTCGCGACCTCTCCGGCCGCGACCGTGACGTTCGGAGGCAATCTCGGCTACGTCGCGCCCGGGTACAGTCCGACAGGGCTGGTCACCACCGGCTTCGGGACGATCGGGTCGAACATGGGGAACGGATTCGGCACCAGCACCACTGGCTTTGGAACGACCGGCCAGACTGGCTTCGGAACGACCGGCCTGAGCGGCTACGGCACGACCGGATACGCTAGCACCGGGTATCCAACCTCGATCACGCCGACCTCGCCGCTTGGGGCGCTGGAAACTGGCGGGATGGTCCCCACGCCGGGTCTCTCGGGCGCCACGACCTCCGCGCTGGGCAGCGCGGCGACCTTCCCGCTGAGCACGATCGGCGTGCAGGGTGCGCTGCCGTTCGGCCCGCTGGCCTACAGCCCGATCGCGTTCAACCAGTTGGCCTACCCGGTCGGGCCGGTGAACGCCTCGCCGCTGCCCACCAACGGGACCCTGCCCTACACCGGCACCCCGGCGAACCCCTCACCGCTCTCGGTCACTGGAACGCTGCCCTTCACCGGCTCGCCGATCAACTCCAGTCCGCTCCCGGTCAACGGGACGCTCCCTTACACCGGCTCGCCGATCAACCCCAGCCCGGTCCCCAGCACCGGGACACTCTTCTGATCGAGGATCGCACTGGACGGTGAACCTCACCGACGGCGCCGGGCCCGACCCCTGGCGCCGTCGGCGTTTCGAACGACCGCCCGCGATCGCTCAGCAGAAGGCGGTCCGGTCGACCGTCGGCTCGACGCGGGGGACGGCCGTGTATCGGCCGGACGGGTCGACGACGAACCGGATCGTCCGGGCGGCGAGGCCGCCCTTTTCTTCGCGAGCCTCGACGTGCAGATCGTGCTCGCCCTTCGAAAGCCGGCCGCCGTCGAACGGAGCCGACCACTCTGCGCCCTCGGGTTCGAGCAGGATCCAGGGCCCGGCATCGATCCGCGCCCGGACCCGATCGACGGCCGACGCAGACCAGGCCCGGACCACGATCCGGTCGGGACCTCGGACGACGTGCGACGGACCGGTCGCCAGAATCGACTCACGCGGATGGAGTACCATCGCGATCGGCCCACGATCCTCAATCGATCGGAAGACGATCGCCAGGTCTTCGCCGCGAAAGGCGGCGAGCGTGTAACCCGGCGGGCCGCCCTCGGGGTCGCCGATCGACCGCGTCGCGACAGAGGCGTTCCGGCCGTCGTTGGCGACCTGCCCGTAATGCGTGTGACCGCAGACGATCACGGCAATCCGACGCGTCTGCACGATCGCGCGCCAGTCGTCGATCCCGGGGCCGTCGAACGTCTCCCAGATCTGATACGGGTAATTGTGCTGGAAGATCACCACCCTCTCGCCAGCCTCGATCGCCGCGTCGACCTCGGCGCGGAACCAGTCGACCTGCTGGGCCGAGATCCCCAGGGGCCGAGCCTGCTGGGTGTCGAGTCGGATGAAGCGAAAGCCGCGCAGCGAGGTAGAGCCGTACGTCGGCCCGACGTGCGCGCGGAACCCGCGCGCTTCGGGATCGTCCTTGACGTCGTGGTCGCCGACCAGGGCGAAGTGCGGCATGGCGAGCCGCCCGCGCAGCTCGTCGAAGAGGCGAAACTGTTCCTCGGTCGCGTCCTGGACGTTGTCGCCGATGAATTGCACGAAATCGGGGTCGATGCACTGGTGGATCTCTTCCATCACCCGCTCGGCCGCCCGATGATTCGGAAGCCCGGACTCGGTCAGGTGCAGGTCGCCCGGGATCGCCACAATCACTGCTTCTTCAGACATGGAGATTCCTCAATGCTGGGGTTGCGATTCGGAACAGTGTCGGCCCATGCGAGAATGGGTCGAGGCCGATGGGAGCAGATCGGCGGCGGGGCCGCTCAGCTCAGGAGACGCGATCGATCGCCAGGGCCGAGGCGGAGGATTTTGCCCCGTCGGGAGACGTCGCGATCTCGGGCCGGGTCTCGGGCATCGCCAGGCCGAAGAACGCCAGCGCCAGGGCGGCGATCGCGGCCAGGACCAGGAAACCGGCATCGTACCCGCCGTACTTCACCACGTAGCCCGTCATCAGGTTGCTGGACGAGGCCCCGATCCCGGTGGCCGTCGCCAGGGCACCCTGCATCAGGTTAAATCGGCCGGTGCCGTGGGTCAGGTCGGCAATGACCAGCGTCCCGACCACTCCGAAAATCCCGGCGCCGATGCCGTCCAGAAGCTGGATGGCGACCATCGCATGGGGGTTGGCCGTCGTTGTGTAGAGAAACCCTCGGATCGGAAGAATCACGAACCCGATCAGGAAGACCGGCCGGCGCCCCCACGAGACGGCCAATCGGCTCGACAGGAGCGCCACCGGGACCATCACGAGCTGGGCCGCGATGATGCAGGCCGACATCGCCCCGGCCGCCCCCTCGGGATGTCCGTGCGAGACCTTCTGACCGGCCAGCGGCAGCATCGCGGCGTTTGCGAAGTGGAAGAGGACCACCGACGCCGAGAAGATCGCGATCCGACGGTCGCGCAGCAGCTCGCCAAGGGACGCGATCCTTAGAGGACGCTTGCCAGCGATCTCCTCGTCGGGGCCGATGGCAACGTCGGCGCCCCGGGCGAGGTCGTGGTCGATCTCGCCGGGTCGGATGAATCCGACCGAGGCGATCGTCGCCAGACACATCACGGCGAGAAGGTAGAAGATCCCCTCATAGGCGATGTAGTCGCCGATGATCATCGCGAGCACGGCCGCCGCGACGTTGCCGGCGTGGTTGAACGCCTCGTTGCGGCCGGTCCGTCGCGAGAGGGCCGCGTGCCCGACCAGTCCGAGGCTGATCGCCGCGATCGCCGGCGCGAAGACCGCCGAGGCCACCCCCATCAGCACCTGCGCACCGAGGATGGTGGGGAAGGTCGGATGGATCACCATCGCGACCGAGCCGATCGCCACCGCGATCGCCGCCCCGACGATCATCGCCCGCTTCGAGCGGGTCCGGTCGATCAGGGCGCCGGCGGGCGTCTGGGCCGCGACCGACGCGATCCCCATGGCCGACATCGCGATCCCGATATGGCCGGGGTCCCAGTGGCGGAGGGTCAGGTAGATCGCGAGGTAGGGGCCAAGCCCGTCGCGGACGTCGGCCAGGAAGACATTGAGCGCGTCGAGCGCCCGCAAGCTTTCGGTGGATGGGGTCCGCCTCGCGCTGAGCATCGTCGAAAATCCTTCGAACGAACCATCTTGTGATGGCATGAGTCCTCGCCGCGATCGAGCCAGACGCAACCGGCATGCCGGTTGAAAATTCACCGATTTCCCGGGGATTTTCGGGGGTTTTTTGCCCGATCGCGTCGCCCGCGGGCGGATCCTGCCCACGCGGGCGCGCCGATCCCGCCCATCGGCGATCTCCACCCCTGGACACTCGATCGATCCGGGATTTATCCTCAAAGTGAACGGAAACGTCCGACGCTCTCCCCGGAAGATGGAGGTTGCCGCCGATGAACGCGCGAATGCGGATCGCCCCGCGCCTCGCCGCTGCGGGGTTCTCGATGCTGCTGCTCCCCATGTCGGCAAGCTGGGCACAGAAGGACACCGCGCCCGCTGATCCGGCCGCGTCCAAACACGCCGACGGCTGCCCTTGCATGGCAAAGAAGGCCCAGGCCCACGGCGACCAGTCCCGCAAGGAAGCTCGCAAGGACGAGCCCCGCGACCGCGACGAAGCCGACAAGCTGGCCGAGCGGCTGGGCAAGGACTTCGAACCGCTCGGCGACGCCGTCCGTCGGTCGCTCGCCCGGGCACTCGGAGAAATCCAGGGCGTGCTGAAGAAGGATCAAATGACCGCCGACGACCTCCAGAAAGCCCTGGAGCGGTCGCGCGACGAAATGGAGAAGTCCCTCCGCGAGGGCGGCGCGATCGAGAAGGGACTGCGCGAGGCCGCCGAGCGCGCCCGCAAGGACGTCGCCGAGGCGATGGACCGCGGCCTCGACGACGCCGCTCGCATCCCCGACGAGATGCGCAAGCGGATGAACGAGGATTATGAGCGGCACCGCAAGGAGGCCCAGTCGCAGGCCGAACAGCACCGCAAGTCGATGGAACAGATCCGCAAGGAAATGGAGAACCGCCAGTCCGAGATGCGCCGCGAGATGGAACGCCGGCGCGAGGCGCTCCGAGCCCGTCGCACCGAACGGAAGGACGCCCGATCCCGGCCCGAGGACCGTCCCGAGCCGGATCGCGAGACCCTCGACGCCGCCCGCCGCGAGATCCGAGAGCTTCGCGACCAGCTCCGCGCGGCCAACGAGCGGATCGAACAGCTTCAGCGCCGACCAGCCCCCGCGCGCCCTGAAGCTTCCGACGACCGGATTCGCGACCTCGAACGGAAGGTCGACCGGCTGCTGGACGAGTTCCGCAACCGGAAGGGACGCGAGGAATCCCGCTGAGCCATCGGCCCCGCGATCCCTCGCGACCGACAAAATCCTCACCCGCGACCCGCTCGACGGCCGAAACAGGAAAGAGCAGGGCCGTCGACCCGCGACGTGGGCCGGCGCCCGACGCTTTCAATCGGCCGAGGGTCGCGGGAGGTCCCGGGATGAGCCGCCGCCGTCACTTGCTGTTCGATCCGCTCGAAGCGAGGGAATTGCTCTCCCGGATGCACCACCCATTGGCGCACGTTCATCGGGGACGCCCGGCCGTCGCCATGGTCCAGAAGCCGCTCTCCTTGAGCGGGACGCTGACGGTGGAGAACCAGGCGTCCGTCTCGAACTCGAACCAGCTCGGAGGCACCTCCACGTCGATCCCGATCCGCGGCCAGCTCGCCGGGATCGGGCCGGTGCATGGCCTCTGGCTCGAGAACTCCGATAGCCTGGGGAACTACGTCGGGCCCGACACGATCACCATCCGGGCCCCGCACGGAGCCTTCACGATCGCCTTCAGCAACGCCTCGCCCGGACCTGTCCATCGAATTGGGAAGATGGTCTACTATCAGCACGACCAGCATATCATCAGCAGTTCGGGCACCTTCGCCCATTCGACCGAGACCGGCACGATTGACCTGAACCTGAGCCCCTCGCAGTCGAGCGTCGACAGCCTGACCCTCAACGGGTAGGGGCGATCGGGCCCGATCCACGCCACTCCTGCGGCCAACAGGGGGCACCCAGTGATGTCGCCCGCCTCCTGGTATACTGGATTCGGCCCGGCCGGCACACGATCTCGGCAGGATCGGAAGGGGTCCGGGCTGGAGCAACCGGAGTGACCTCGTCCGGGATCCGGCGGTGGGGAAGAGTCATGTATATCGAAACGCTACGGCTGAGAAACGTCCGTACCTTCGTCGACGAGACGCTGGAGTTTATCCATCCGGATCGATCCTTCCGTCATCGGAAGAACGGCGCGGAAAATGGTTCGCTACGCCTGCCCCGCCCCCGATTGCCGAATGTGAACCTCCTCCTCGGAGACAACGGAACAGGCAAGAGCACCGTGCTTCGGGCGATCGCCATGGCGGCATTAGGTCCTTCGTTCGAGGATACGAAGCTTCCAACCTCAGGGCTGGTCCGACGGCAACCCGGCCTGGAGGCCTTGTGGAGGCCCCAGGAGGACGGCGGTCATATCGAGGCTCATTTTTTACTGCACCAGCAGGACAGCGATCACGAGAAGCATCTTTACAGTAGCTTCCACCTGACGCAGCACGGCGAACTAGAGCGAGCCAGGTTCGGCCTGGAAAGGTACGATGAGACTGAGATAGCCACTCACCTCGGGGGAGATGATCCCGTCTGGAAGCCGGTCTTCGAGTCGAGAAATCCGGCCTTCTTTGCGGTTGGGTATGGGGCGACTCGACGCGTCGAGTCGCCGGAAAATGTGAACCTGGTGAGCCGTTCCAAATCCACGTTCATCCGCGCACAACGGCTCCAGAGCCTGTTCCAGGAATCGTTCTCGCTGATCCCATTACGAGCCTGGTATCCCGGCCTGCGGGGTATGCGCGACGTCGACCAAGAGTCGTTTCAAAGGCTCCTGAACCGGCTCCTCAAGCCGACCGGATGCGAGTACACGGGACAGTGGGTATCCGAGGGAGATTCGCTCTTCGAACAGGGCGGAATCCAGATCGAATTTCCCCACCTCTCCGACGGCTATCGGGCCTTCATCGGTTGGGTCAACGATATGCTGTTTCACGCGTATTATGGGAGCCCTGATGGTCAGAAATGTACCAATCTCCGCGGCATCGTCCTGGTTGACGAGATCGATCTTCACCTGCACCCACGCTGGCAAATGAAGGTCATTTCAACCGTCGCGCGCACATTTCCGCGCCTCCAGTTCATCCTGACATCCCATAGCCCACTGGTCGCCAGTAGCCTGGAGTGGATGAATATCATGTCGCTGAGCCTGGATGGCCGCGCGAATTCAAGCAAGGTCCACCGATTCAAGGACAGCGTCCACGGCCTCGACGCGGATCAGGTCCTCCTATCGCGTTTCTTCGGGCTCTCGACGACGCGGGCCACCGAGAAGGCGAGCCGCCTGGACCGGCTCACGATCAAGGCCCGCGGCGGCGATGACGACGCCGCTCGCCAGCTCATTGCCGAACTGGCGAAGGGCCTGGAGGACGCCGAATGACCCGGGTCAAGGTCGGCGCCTCGACGTTGAGGCGGCTCATCCAGGCGCATGATCCCACCTGGTTGAAGAGGGCTCGTGAGCAGACGAAGCTCATCGACCAGGGAAGCGAGGACGACGACTTCCCTCCCCTGTGGAGCCAGATCAAGGAGGTCTACGTCCGGGTCCAGGG
>DAIDJI010000304.1 GCA_027451455.1 Planctomycetales bacterium
CATCGGGAGGAACCAGCACCAGCCGGCAAAGGGTGCGTTCGTTTCGGCTGCGGCCGGCTCCATCTTCCTGAAGGAGCCGGCTCCAGCCGTCCAAGGGCGAGTTAGTCCAAAAGGCAGTCGGTGCCGTGGTCCGGCCTCACGCCAGGGCCATCCCTACCGAAAACCGAAAACCCGATTCACGGCTTCACTCGCACCAGTTTCATGATCCGGCCCGAGACGTTCCAGTCCTGGACGTAAAGGTTCCCTTCGTGGTCCCAGGATGAGCCGTGGGTGCCGCTGAAGACGCCCTCGATCCATTTCTCCTGGGGGATGTTGTAGTTCCCGCCCTTCTTGGGATCGGCGTTGTAGCCGAGAACGGCGATGACCGAATTGGTCCGGTCGAGGACCACCAGGCGGCCGTGGAGATCGGGTACCGAAACATAATCGCCGCGGACGGAGGCGGACGTCGGCATTCCCAGACCGGTGACGACCTCGCCGAGGAATTCGCCTTCGAGGCTATAGTGCAGCAGTCGGCCCTTTGGTTGGTGGTTACGGTCGCAGATCAGCAGCCGGGGCGGGCTGTATCGGGTGTCGAGTGTCATCCCGTGCGCGGTGTGAAACTGCTTCAACCCGTCGCCGTGGCTACCGAAGTGCATCAGGTACTTACCATCCTTGTCGAACTTGAAGATATGGTCGCTGGCGTAGCCGTCGGAGAGGAAGATCGAGCCGTCGGGCGCCACGGTGATCGCGGTTGGCATGAACTTCTTCAGATTGAGGCCCGATTCGGTCGGGAACGGCAGGTGCAACGCGATGGCGCCGGTCCGGGCGTCGAACTTGATCCCCTCGCGGTTGTTGTTCCGTGCGCCGTAGAGGAATTCGGTGTCGCCTTCCTCGCGGATCTTCAGGTCGTGGATGTCGGAATACTTCTCGCCCGGGAAGGTGCGGAGGACCTTGCCCTCGGGCGAGAAGGCAAAGACGCCGGCGTGGGAGCTGGTGTAGATCGTTCCGTCCTTGCCAACGGCGACGCCGCCGTGGCAAGGTCCGATCGCGGATTTGCCGTCGGGCGCCAGTCCCCAGCCGGGGACGCTCTCAAACGTCAGGGCGCCGCTCCCCATCCGAACGGGTCGTGTCTCGTCCCCGGCCTTTCCCGTCGTCGCGAGGGCGAAAACAAGGGCGAACATCGCCGGAATCAGACGCTTCTCCATGGCTGCGAACCCTCCAGGGTGCCGGACTCGGATCCCGGATCCGACCGGATCCGGGTGTTGATCCGAGTCTATCCCGACGGTCGCCGACTTCCAATCGCCCTGATTCCTGGACCTTCTCGTCCTCGAGTCCTCTTTCGCTCGCGTATCTCGGAGGTCGGTCGTGATCCCCGGTTCGGATCAGGGCGGACAAACCGTGGTCGGGGCGATTGCCGTTAGCGCCCAAGGGCCTCGAGTTCCTGCGGGGTGATGGTGATTCGCGTCGACGGCCCGTCGTCGGCGAGGACCTTTTCCGCCAGCAGTTGATTCACCGGCGCGAGGATGCTGAAATGCGTCGCCCCTCGGACTTCCCGGAACTGAATCCTCGGGTTCTGCGAGGCCGCGGCCATCTGCTGGAGCGAGCCAAGATTGGCCGGCTCGACAGTCCCCTCGAAGACGAAGAGCGGGGACCGGACCGAGCCCAGCCACCGGATCGGTGATCGGAGCTGGATCTCCCGGGGATTCGTCGTGTCGAACGGCAAGTAATCGTCGGGATAGCCGCTGACATCATCCACCGGACCGAACGAGAAGACCGCGCGGAGGCGGTCGGTCGACATTGCCGCTAGCATCACCAGCGTGCCGCCCGTGCTGTGGCCGCCGAGATAGATCCGCGCGGGGTCCACATAAGGGCGCTTCGCCAGGAAATCGACCGCCGCGGAGACGTCGTCCACCTCGCCGAGGAATCCCTCGCGCCGGCCGGGGTTGTCGTTGCCGCCGCGGAGCGAGGGGAACATCATCACGATCCCGGCGCGTCGATAGGCGGCGGCGGTCTGATCGTTTTCCGGCCTCCCGGGTGACCAGACATCTCCGATCGAGTTGCAGTCGCCGCCGGTGATCCAGACGATTGCCGGATGACGGCGGCCGTCGTCGGGGTCGGGCGTGAGATAGGCCGCCAGCTTGCCGACCGGGGCATCGAAGCGGACCAGATCGAAGACGCCGGCTGGCGGCGCAGGCGCGGGCTCATTCTCGGCGGGTCGGGCGACCAGGCGCGTCGCGAAGCCTCGCCGCGCTTCTGTGAGTGAGGCTGCGCCCCCGGCGCCTGTCCTTGTCTTTGGCCGCGCGCCCTGGGTCTGCGGCGGGCCGTCGCATCCGCTGGCGGAAACCAGCAGCATCAGTATCGTCGCGAGACGTCTCATGAGAAACGTCCTCCGGGTCGGTCCGTCGAGTTCGGGCGCTTCGCCTCCGCCGACGATCGGTTAGAATCCCCCTTCCGAGGCCCAGGAGTTTATCCTTGCGAGCGGTTCGACGGAATCGGCTGCCGTGGTTCTGCTCCAAAGATTTCTCAACCAGGGAGAACGCGATGATCGGTCCGCTCTTCGATCTGACCGGGCGCGTGGCGCTCGTCACCGGCGGCAGCAAGGGGCTCGGCAAGGCGATGGCGCGGGGATTCGCCGAGGCCGGCGCCGATCTCGTCCTTGCCAGCCGGCACGACGACGAACTGAAGGCCGCCGCCGACGAGATCGCCTCGGCCACCGGCCGGAAGGTCGCGTACCTCGTCGCCGATCTGTCGAAGCGCGACGAGGCCCGCCGGCTCGCCGAGAAATCCGTCGCCGCGATGGGGCGGATCGACATCCTGGTGAACAACGCCGGGAGCAACACGCCGCAGCCGATCGAGCAACTTCAGGACGACGACTGGGACCGGCTCGTCGAGCTGAACCTTGGCTCGTGCATGGCCCTGGCCCGAGCGCTGGTCGGCCCGATGCGGGAACGCCGGTGGGGCCGGATCATCCAGATTTCGTCCGTTCTCGGCCTGACCTCGGCTCCCGGACGTAGCACGTACTCGGCCACCAAGAGCGGCCTGATCGGCCTCTCCCGGGCGATGGCGAACGACCTGGGCGCCGACGGCGTGACCGTCAACACGATCGCGCCCGGTCCGTTCCTGACCGACCTGCCCGCCGGGTTGCTGACCCCGGAGCAGCAAGAGATCTTTGCGCGTCGGACGATCCTCGGCCGATGGGGGCGCCCTGACGAGCTGATCGGCCCTGCGCTCCTGCTCGCGAGCGAGGCCGGGAGCTACATCACGGGCGAGACGATCGTGGTTGACGGCGGGCTGATGGTCAAGATGTTCTGAGGGCGTTTCGGCGCCCGGCCATCGCGTGCGAGCCGGCCCGATGTTACGGGTCAACAGATCCTCGGCAGTTGCTCGCCCGCGGGCATCATCACGAACCGCTCGCCGATACCCGAGCGCTGGGAAACCATCCCCGGATGCTCGGCCACGACCTCGCCGATAATCGCGGCGTCGCGGCCGAGCGGGTGCGTCCGCATCGCGTCGAGCAGCTCGGAGGCTTGCTCGGGCGGGACAACGGCGATCAGCTTTCCCTCGTTCGCGACGAGGAGCGGGTCGAGGCCCAGAAGCTCGCAGGCGGCGCGGACCTCGGGGCGAACCGGGATCGAGGTTTCCTCGATTCGGACGCCCACACCGGAGGCCACAGCAAGCTCGTTCAGGACGCTCGCCACCCCCCCGCGGGTCGGGTCGCGCATCGATCGGATCGAAGGGCAGACCGTCCGCATCGCCCTCGTCAGACCGATCAACGGGGCACAGTCGCTCCGTAACTCGGTCTCGAACCCGATCCCCTCGCGCAGGGATAGGATCGCGACGCCGTGATCTCCGATCGTCCCCGAGACGAGCAAGCGATCGCCGGGCTGCGCCGATCGGATCGAGAGATTCACAGCATCAGGAACCAGGCCGATCCCGGCGGTGGTGATGAAGATCTCGTCGGCCTTGCCGCGGTCAACGACCTTCGTATCGCCGGTGACCAGCTCGACGCCCGCCTCGTCGCAGGCGGCCCGCATCGAGCGGACGATCCGATCGAGCTCGGCCAGCGGGAATCCCTCTTCGAGGATGAAGGCCGCCGAAAGGTAGAGCGGCTCGGCACCGCCGACGGCGAGGTCGTTCACCGTCCCGCAGACGGCCAGACGGCCGATATCGCCGCCCGGGAAGAAAAGCGGTTTCACCACGAAGGCGTCAGTCGTGAACGCGAGTCGAGAACCCTCGCCGAGCCGGACGGTGGCCTGGTCCTCCAGTCGGCGAAGGACCTCGCCGCCGAACGCCGGGATGAATAGCCCCTCGATCAGGTCGGCCGAGAGCCGGCCGCCGCCACCGTGACCCATCACGATTCGGTCGTACCGCGATTGCGGCATCGGGCACGCATCGAATTTCGACAACCTCATTCTCCTGATGATTCACCACAGAGGACACAGAGAGCACAGAGGGAAAACTCAAAGAAATCCGGTTGAGTTATTTATGATTGGATGAATGAATTGGATTAATACCGATGATTCACCACAGAGGACACAGAGAGCACAGAGGGAAAACTCAGAGAAATCCGTTTAGGTTTTTGATTAAATGTATATAGATTTAATCTATTCTGATGATTCGCCACAGAGGAGAAATGCCGGAGGCATGCGGTCGAATTCCGGGTCAAAGTCGCCATGAACTCGGTATTACCTCTGTGCTCTCTGTGTCCTCTGTGGTGAATCCCCGGTTTTCGATTCCAGGTGCCGACCGTGACTGTAGTAGGCGGCACAGGCTCCTTCCGACGAGACCATCGTGGCGCCCAGGGGGCACTGCGGCGTGCATTCCCGGCCGAACGCCGGGCAGTCGTGCGGCTTCTTCAGGCCGCGGAGGATCTCGCCGCTGATGCAGGTCGGCGACTCGTTCGTCTCGATCGCACCCACCTCGAAGAGGCGCTCGGCGTCGTGGTCGCGGTAAGCCTCGCGGAGCCGGTAGCCGCTCGCGGGGATGGTGCCGACGCCCCGCCACTTGCGATCGCAGACCTCGAAGACCTCGTCGATCAGCCGGAGCGCGTGCGCGTTCCCCTCGGGACGCACGGCTCGTCCGTAGGCGTTCTCGACCTCGGCTCGCCTCTCTTCAAGCTGTCGGACGACCATCCACACACCGCGGAGCAAATCGACGGGCTCGAACCCGGTGACGACGATCGGGACGCGGTATCGATCGACCAGCCGGTCGTATCCGTCGCAGCCGACCACCGAACAGACATGCCCCGGCCCGAGGAAGCCCTGGACTCGGTTGTCGGGCGCCTCGAGAATCGCCGAGATCGCCGGCGGGACAAGCACGTGCGAGACCAGCAGGCTGAGGTTTCTCATCCCGCGTTTCTTCGCCATCCAGGCCGCCATCGCGTTGGCCGGCGCGGTGGTTTCGAAGCCGATTGCAAAGAAGACGACCGGGCGGTCAGGGTTCGCCGCGGCGAGGTTCACCGCGTCGAGCGGTGAGTAGACGACCCGGACGTCGGCACCTTTCGACCGGCTTTCCAGCAGGTCGCCGCGCGAGCCTGGGACGCGGAGCATGTCGCCGAACGAGCAGAAGATCACCCCCGGCCGCGAAGCGATCGCGTGGGCACGGTCGATCGTCTCGATCGGCGTGACGCAGACCGGGCAGCCGGGGCCGTGCACCAGCTCCAGGCCCATCGGTAAAATCTGGTCGAGCCCGTACCGGACGATGCTGTGTGTCTGGCCCCCACAGACCTCCATGATCGTCCAGGGGCGACTCACCGTCCGGGCGATCGCCGCCGCCAATCTCCGCGCTGAGGCGCCGTCGCGATACTCGTCGAGGTGCCTCATGGCGAGCCCTCGCGCAGTTCGTCGAGCTGGTCCATTTGTTCGAGCAGCTCGAAGACGCGACGAGCCTCGTCCTCATCGATCCGCGCCAGCGCGAAGCCGACGTGGACCAGCACATATTCGTCGGGCTGGACCTCCGGCACGTGCTCCAGGCAGACCGCCCGGGAGATTCCGCCGAAATCGACCTTGCCCATCCGCACGTCGTGTTCGCGATAGGTCTCGACCACCCTGCCGGGGACCGCCAGACACATCCTTCAACCTCCCCCATCCCGAAGCCGGGCCGCGGCGATCGCAAGCTGGCCCAGGGCGATTCCGCCGTCGTTCGGCGGAACCAGCCGATGCCGGTAGACCCGGAACCCCGCGCCCTCCAGCCGGGCGATCGCGCCGGCGGAGAGGATCGCGTTCAGAAAGACGCCGCCGCTGATCGCGACCGAGCCGATCCCCGTCTCCTCGCGTAATCGTACGCAGACTTCCAGAATCGCATCGATCATCATGGAATGAAAGCGTCGGGCGATCCGTGCGGTCTCGATGCCGAGGCGGAGATCGTCGGCGACCGCGGCGATCGTCGGCCGGGTATCGAGTATCCAGGAGGTCCCCGGCGATTCGCCCGGTCCGATGTCGAAAGGATAGCCGCCGTCGTCGTTGACTCCGGCCGCTCGCCATTCCAGCTCGATGGCCGCCTGCCCCTCGTAGCTCACTCGCCGACGAACCCCGGCGATCGCGGAGACAGCGTCGAAGAGCCGGCCCGCGCTCGATGTCATCGGGGCATTCCAGCGTCGCTCGACCATCCGCGCGACAGCCTCGATCGCGGCCGGGGCGACGTCGCCTCCGAGGATCGACGGGTCCTCTCCGGCATCGATCAGGTACGAAGCGGCGACGCGCCAGGGCTCGTGGATCGCCCGATCACCGCCTGGCAAGGCGACCGGCCGAAGATGGGCGGCACGTCGGAAGTCGTTCCCATCGCCCACGAGGAACTCG
>DAIDJI010000305.1 GCA_027451455.1 Planctomycetales bacterium
CGAACGAGATCGCCTTCGCGTCCCCTTTCTCGGCCATCGAGAGCCCCAGCGCCATGGTTCGGAGCTTCCACGCCCTTGCCTGTGCGGCAGCCTCGGTGATCGCCAGGCGGCTGTATCCGTGGCCCTCGACTTGTAGCTCTCTCGACAGGGCTTCGAGTCTTGGCGGCAATTCGTCCGAGGTCTCGCCGTAGAGCTCGATTAAAAGAATCGCCGCCGGGTCGCCGCGGAGGAAGTCGCGGAGCCGGGTCGCCTCGGGGTTCATCCGCGTGCTATCAAGTACATATTTATCGACCACCTCGACGGCTGCCGGATGATGGCGGAGGATCGTCGGCGTCGCGGCAAGGGCGTCGAGCAGGTCGGCAAACTCGACGACCATCGTGGCCCGAGCGCGCGGGCGATCGACAAGGTTCAGCTTCGCCTCGACGGTCAGGCCGAGCGTTCCCTCCGAGCCGATCAGCATCCGGGCGAGGTTGAACCGGCCGTTCCGCCGCTCGGGTACGAAGTCGTCGAGGTTGTAGCCGCCAACCCGTCGAAGGATTTTCGGGAAGCGCCGGTCGATCTCGTCGGCGTGCTCGTCGGCAAGCCGGCGGATCGCCCGGTAACATTCCCCTTCGAGCTGGGTTTGACGGCATTTAGCATCCAGCTCAATTTCCTCGATCGGTTCGAGGTGAACGAGGCTGCCGTCGGAGAGGACGACGTCCAGTGCCAGCACATGATCGATGGTTTTGCCGTAGTAGACCGATCGCGCGCCCGAGGAATTGTTCGCGATCATCCCGCCGATCGTGGCGCGGTTGGATGTGGAGATGTCGGGCGCGAAGAGCAGGCCGTGAGGTGCGAGTGCCCGGTTGAGCTCATCGAGAACGCAGCCGGGCTGGACGCGGACCCAGCGCTCCTCGGCATTGATCTCGACGATCCGGTCGAGGTGCCGCGAACAGTCGAGGATCACGCCGGCTCCGATGGATTGGCCGGCCTGCGAGGTCCCGCCGCCGCGCGCCGTGATCGGGACGCCGAACCGGGCGCAGACCTGAACCGCCGCCGCGACATCCGCCGCCGAGGCCGGGAACGCGACCATCAACGGGACGATCTGGTAGACACTCGCGTCGGTTGCGTAGAGGGCGCGGTGGAGGCGATCGGCGCGGACGTCCCGGGTGCTGATCGCCCCGGCGAGCGCCTCGCGGAGCGCGGGCAGGTCGATCGAATTCATCGATTTTTCCCCGATGCGTCCGAGAGCCGGAGCAGGCCGTCACGCAGGCGTTCCAGGCCGAGGTCGAGCGTCTCACCGCCCGCCGCGAACGAGACGCGCAATGTTCCCTCGCCCTGCTCGCCGTAGGCCGAGCCGTGAATCACGACGACGCCCGCCTCGTTCATCAGGAACTGACTCACGTCCTCCGACTTCCGCCCCAGGCCGCGGATGTCGACCATCACGAAGAGGCCGCCCTCAGGAACCATCGGCTTGACGCCGGGAATTCCGCTCAGCCGATCGACGACGAGATCTCGACGCCCCTGATACTCGGCCGCCATCCGCCGGGTACATTCCTGGTCAGAGCTCAGCGCGACGGCTGCGGCGTCCTGGACGAACGTGGCCGGGCCCCGGCTCATCTGCTGAAGAATCAAAAACATCGCCGAGAGGAACGGCTCGGGACCAGCGCAGTAGCCGACGCGCCAGCCAGTCATCGCGTAGGTTTTCGAGAGGCTGTTGATGACAATCGTTCGCTGACGGGCGTCGTCGGAGATCGAGGCCGGTGAGACGTGCCTCCGGCCATCGTAGACGAGGGTTTCGTAGATCTCATCGCTGATGATCGTGTGGTCGTGATCTTCCTGCGCGGCGAAGTGCAGGATGTCGGCCAGCTCGTCGCCGGTCATCACGGTGCCGACCGGGTTCCAGGGCGTGTTCAGCAGGATCGTGTCGACGGGCCGTGCCCAGACTTTCTCCAGAGCGTTGCGAGTGAGGGCGAAGCGGCCGTCGACAATCTCGGCGGGGACGGCCGTGGTCTGCGCTCCCCAGAGCGAGATCGGCCCGGCGTAGGCGTCGTAGATCGGGTCGGGGAGCATCACGCCGCGTTGGGTCGGGTCGACCGTCGCCCCGAGCGCGACCGCGATGCCGAGCGTGGCGCCGTCGGTGATCAGGATCTCGCGGTCGGGGTCGTAGATGAGGCCCTGATCGCGGCGGAGCTTCTCGGCGACAGCCCGCCGAAGCGCGGGCTCGCCGCGGTTGTCGGGGTAGCCCGTCCGGCCGTCGCGGAGTGACCGGATCGCGGCCTCGAGAATGTGGGGGGGCGTGGGAGTGTCGGGCTGGCCCCGCATCAGCGAGACGAGCGAACGCCCTCTGGCCTCGACCTTCCGCGCCGCCTGCAAGACCCGGTTGACGGCCGTCGGCCGCAACTCGCGGACGCGTTCCGTCGGGTGGAATTCGTCAGTCATGGGCTCACCTCAGGGAAGGCGATATAGCAGCCGATCGCGCCGACCACGGCCATCGATAGGCCCCAGATCAGCACCTGATTGAACAACAACCGCCGATCGACCGAGGGCGGTGCCGAGGCGATGCAGAGGGCGCCGATGGTCGATAGCGGCGAGACGTCAACCAGGTGTCCGCCGATCAGGATCGCCGCGGCGATCGAGGACGGATCGCCCCCGCCGAGCCGCGAGACAAGGTCCGGGACGCTCGGCAGGAACGCGGGCAGCACCACGCCCGAAGTGCTACTGTAGACCGAGACCAACCCCGTGACCAGCGCCATCCAGCCGGCCGCCGACCGCGGCGTGGCGACCCTCGCCATGATCGATGTGAAGGCGTCGATCCCGCCGGTTTTCTCCAGGAGCGAGGTCAGCACCGTGACTCCGCAGACCATCACGATCACGCCCCACGGAAGACCGGCCAGCGCAGGGCGTTCCTCAGCGGCCCGAAGCAGAACCAGCACCACCGAGGCCGCGATCGCCGCCATCCCGACGTGGACCCCGAACCCAACCACCCCCACCACCAGCGTGGCGATTGCGGCGAGCGTCGCGAGCTGAGAGGGCGACATCCGGTCCGGCTGATCCAATCCGGCCTCGGCTTCCTCAAACCCGTCCTCGCGACGTCCGAAAAGCCGCCAGCCGCCGAACGCCAGGTAGCCGATCGCAGCGACGGTTGCGTTTGCGACCAGGTTGGCGAGGTAGTTCTGCCGTTCGAGGCCGGGCATCCCCATCCGCGCCATGATCCCACCGGCGATGATCCCGGTCGGCGCGATCGGAGAAAGCGCACCGGCGACAGACCCGTGCGCGACCATGATCGTCATCAAGAAGGGCGGAATCCTCGACCGATGCGCGGTCGCCATCGCCAGCGGAGCGATCAGCGCGGCTGTGGCGATGTTGCCGGCGCCGATCGAGGCGATCGAGCACGAGATCACGAAAAAGAGGATCGGGATCAAACCCGCGTCGCCGCGGCAGCCGCGGACCGCGAGCCGCACCAGCCGGCCGAGGGTCCCGTTCTCGCGCGCAAGGGCAAAGAGCAACGAAACCCCGACCAGCGTGAGGAACAGGTCGACCGGAAACCCCGAAAGAACCTCGCGCACGGCAAACGACCGACCGAACGCCGGCGCGACCCAGACACCAATCGCCCAGGCCATCGCCAGCGCGACCAGCCCCGGGTTGACGTCCGTCGTGCAGCTCAGCACGATCACGACCACCAACGCCCCCATCGAAATCCAGGCCAGGCTCAACATCAGGTGTATGCATCCAAAAGTCTGGAACCACTCGGAAATACATAAGGAGGAACCACGAAAATCACGAAGGACACGAAAATTTAAACATTCAAATTCTTAAATTAAAATAAAAAAATAACATACATTTTTTGATAAAGGCTGTATTTCTTTCGTGTCCTCCGTGATTTTCGTGGTTCCTGCCCTGTCTTTCTCTTTGCCCTCCCTATTCCGTGGTGGCCCGGAGGTCTCGGCGGAGGACCTTGCCCATCGCGTTTCGCGGCAGGTTGGGGACGAAGACGATCGTGCCTGGTCGCTGGTAGTCGACCAGTCGTTCGGCCAGGTGGGTCCGAATCTGGGTCTCGGTGAGATTCGGGTCAGCGCGGACCACTGCGGCGACGACTCGCTCGCCTCGTCTCGGGTCCGGGACGCCGAAGACCGCCGATTCGCTCACGCCTGGGCATTCGTCGATCGCCCGTTCCACCACCTGTGGGTAGACGTTGAACCCATTGGTGATGATCAGATCATTCTTCCGGCCGACCAGCGTGAGGAAACCCGCCGCGTCGCGGCGGCCGAGGTCGCCGGTGTCGAACCACCCCGAGGCGAACGCCTCTCGCGTGGCGTCGAGCCGTCGCCAGTACTGTCGGAACAGGTTGGGACCGCGCAGTTGCACCGAGCCGACCTCGCCCGTGGGGGTTGGCGTTCCGTCCTCGCCGACGATCCGCATCTCGATCCCTTCGAGGGGGAGCCCGACCGATCCCGAGGGCCAGGGGCCGTCGAGCGGGAGGCTTGTGATCACGTGCCCCTCGGTCATTCCGTACCGATTGATGACGGGTCGGCCCAGGATCGATTCCAGCTCTGGGAGAACCTCCGCCCGGATCGGTGCCGAGCCGCACGTGAAGAGGCGGACGCTCGACCAGGATCTGGCCGCCGCGCGGAACTCGGGGCGTTCGAGAAAGGAATAGTAGAACGTCGGGATCGCCATGAAGACGGTGCCGCGGCCGATCGCGTCGAGGGTCCTGCGCGGGTGGAAACTCTCCTCGATGCGCATCGTGCAGCCGGTGAGGAGGCTCAGGTTCGCGGCGAAGGAGAGGCCATGGATGTGGAACAGCGGGAGGACGTTCACCAGGACATCGTCGGGCGTGAATCGCCAGCATCGGCCGAGCGCCCGGAGGCTCGACGCGAGATTCGCCTGGGTGTGGACGACGCCCTTGGGCCGGCCGGTCGTCCCGGACGAGTAGAGCATCAGGCAGGGGGCGTCGCGAGGGATGTTGAGGTCGGGAGCCTGGCCGTCGGGCGGGTCCCACGCCTCTCGGTCAGCGATCAGGGCGCGCAACTCGGGCAGGGCCGGCTTGAGCGCCTCGATCGCCGGCCACTCATCCTGTCCCGAGACCACCATCCGGGCCCCGCTGTCCTGGAGGTAGTACCGAAGCTCGTCAGGCGTGGAACGCGGGTTCAGCGGCAGCGTGACCGCCCCAGCGAGCTGGATGCCCAGGTGGGCCGCCAGGCTTGGCCGCTTGTCGGTCGTCACGATCGCGACGCGGTCGCCGGGCGAGAGACCGAGCCGGATCATCCGGGCCGCGAACCGTCGCGCCTTCGCCTCGACCTCACCGAATGTCCAGGCATGGTCGTGGTAGACGATCGCCGGATGCCCCGACCGAGCGGCGAAGGTCGCGCGCAGCTCGTCGAGGAAATGCCCCGACGTCTCGCGGCTCGATGGGATGCTCATGACGTCGCCTCGATGGATGCGGTCCGTGCTCTTGCCTCGCACCGGACCATTGTCGGCAGGATGCCGGGCGCGGTAAAGGGCGCTGGCGGTTGGTTCCGGCCGAAGTTTTGGCAAGGATCGGCCATCGTCGGCGAACACTCTGTGGCGGGCCGTCGAGGCGCCGCCGATCGGCCGCGGGTGAGGGCCTTTACCGTGGCGCCACACGGCGTTACGATGGCCCCGGCATGCGGTTCGCAGCACGTTCGCCACGAGACCGAGGTCCGCCGTCGGCGTGACCCTCGCCGAGGACCCTCAGCGCGGAGAATCCCCGATTATGTCCAGCGACGCGAAGCCCTCTACACCCATGACCACCGAGCCCACGCCGAAGCATCGCGAGCAGGGCATCCGGATCTTCATGTGGCCGAAGGTGATTTTCCTCTATCCAACGGCGATCGTCGCGCTGATTTGCGCGATAGGGATGCAGATCATCGACGATCGGGTCCACGACCCCTCTCGTCCGCTCTCCGAAGCGGTCGACGCCCGCCAGTTCAAGCAGGCCGATGGTGCCCCCTCGGTGAACGAGAACTCCGAGACGATGGACAAGCTCGACCGGTTCTGGACGCCGCAGAACCTCCTCGGCATGCTCTTTCTCACGATGCTCGCCTTCAACCTGCTGACGATGGGCCTCGATCTGCCGCGGTTCTCGATCATCGCCGTGATCTTCGGCATCCTGATGGTCACGTTCTTTCTACTCTGGCTCGGCTCCCGGTTCGAGCTCGACCTGATGAAGCCGATCCACCTGATGATCTCGCACATCTACGCGGTCGCCAATCGCGGTTTTTACGTGATGGTCTTCGTCACGCTCGCGTTGGTCTTCGTCGTCATCTGGCTGACGCGGTTCCTCGACTACTGGGAGGTCCTCCCCAACGAGATCCTCCACCACCACGGCCCGCTCAGCGACCTCGAGCGGTATCCGACGCTCAACCTGAAGTTCGACAAGGAGATCCCCGACGTCCTCGAGTATGTCCTCCTCGGCGCTGGCCGGCTCGTCCTGCACATCCCGACCGTCTCCAAGGCGATTGTGCTGGACAACGTCCTGTTCATCAACCGCAAGGAGGACATGCTCAAGCGGGTGATGAGCCGGCTGGAAGTGCGTGTCACGACCGACCAGGAGGCCGGCGAGGCCGTTCTCTGATCGATGTTCGGCGATTCGTCCGTCGTCAGACGCCCGGCGCGGAGTCGATGGCTCGCGCCGGCGTTTGCGCGCCCGTTCCGACGTGCGGTTTCGGCACCGCGCCGGCGGCGGCGTGGAGTTCGTCGAGAACCGCCCCGTTGAGCGTCTCCTCGATCTCACGGAGCCGGCGCGCCACGTAGGCGCCGTCGAGCACC
>DAIDJI010000306.1 GCA_027451455.1 Planctomycetales bacterium
CACCGGTCCGGATGGCTACCGGTCGGCTCTCGGCGGTGCGGTCGACCTTGTCGTGCTGGACCTGATGCTCCCAGGCCGGCACGGGCTCGACGTCCTCCGGGACCTTCGCGCCGATGGCTTCTCGCGGCCGATCCTGGTCCTCACCGCGCTCGACTCGATCGAGGAGCGCGTGCAGGGCCTTGACAGTGGGGCAAATGATTACCTGGTCAAGCCGTTCGCCTTCGCCGAGCTGGTCGCCCGGATTCGCGCCCTGCTCCGGAGTGACCTCCCCGCGCGCGAGCTGATCCTCCGCGCCGACGATCTCGAGCTGGATCTGCTCGCCCGACGTGTCAGCCGGGCCGGCGCCCCGATCGAGCTGACCGGACGCGAGTATGAGTTGCTCGAATACCTCCTCCGCCACAAAAATGAGGTGGTGACTCGCGACATGATCGCCCGCGACGTCTGGAAGGAGACGACCGGCGCGATGACGCGCGTGATCGACGTTTATATCAATGCCTTGCGGAAGAAGGTGGAGCAGCCGGCCGGCCGGCCCTTGATCCGGACGGTCCGCGGGATCGGCTATGCGCTGAAGGACGAGCCCTGAATGAGGCGCCCGAACATCCGATGGCGGCTGACGCTCTGGTACGGGTCGGTCCTGGCGGCGACGCTGGCCGGGTTCAGCGTCGCGGTGTACGCACTGACCAGCCACGACCTTCTCTCGCTGACCGATGTGGCGCTCGCCGAGGAAGTGGCCGACTTCGCTGGCGATGCCTCGCGGTGCCGCACTCGCGAGGACTTCGCCCGCGAACTGGGCCCGCGTTACGGCCATCTGGAGGGCTATGAGTCGCAGCTTAGCACGAGGGAGGGCGCGATCCTCTTCCTGAGCGACGGCCTGGCCGCCAGTGGCCTGTCGCTCCCCGCGAGGCGAGCGCGGACGGATCAGTCGAGGTTCGCCGACGGAGAGCTCGATCGGCTCGGGCACGTCCGGCTCGCCTGGCGCGAGGTGAACGGGCCGATTGGGCCGATGATCGCACAGGTCGCCGTCTCGATGGCGCCCAACGACCGGGCCCTGCGCGAGCTGCTCACCGCCATGCTCCTCGCCGGGGCGACCGCGGTGGCCGTCACGCTGGGCGGCGGATACTGGCTGGCCCGGCAGGCACTGGCGCCCGTGGATCGGATGGTCGCGACGGCGCGCGAGATCACCTCCACACGCCTCGACCGCCGCCTGACCGCCCCCGACCCCAACGACGAGCTCGGCCGCCTGGCCGCCACATTCAACGGTGTGATCGAGCGATTGCAGCGGTCGTTCGAGGAGGTCCGGCGCTTCTCTGCCGACGCCGCTCACGAGCTGCGGACGCCGCTGGCCTCGATGCGCACTCAGGCCGAGGTCGCCCTGCAATCCCCTCGCTCGCCCGACCGCGATCAGCGCGTCTTCGAGGACCTGCTCGAAGAGATCGATCGCCTGACGCGCCTGGTCACCCAGCTCCTTTTCCTCTGCCGCGAGGACGTCCGGCTCCCCTCCGGTGAGGCGCCTGCGCCGGCGGTCCGGCTGGACGAGGTGGTCGCCGACGTCGCCAATCACATGAACGTCGTGGCGCGTGAGAAGGGGCTCGCTCTGGAGCTGGGAGAGAACCCACCCTGCCTGGTGCGAGGCGACGTCGACCGCCTGCGGCAGCTTTGCTTCAACATCCTTGACAACGCGATCAAGTATACAACCGACGGGACGGTTCGGGTCTCGTCGAGGTGCGACGACGGCCGCGTTGTCCTGACCGTGACCGACACCGGGATCGGCATCCTGGCCGAGCATTTGCCCCGCGTCTTCGATCGTTTCTACCGGGTCGACCCCGCCCGGAGCCGCGAGGTCGAGGGAACGGGATTGGGGCTCTCGATCTGCCGGGCGATCGCCGAGGCGCATCGCGGCCGGATCGCCATCGAGAGCGCCCCGGGCCGGGGAACGTCCGTGGTCGTGACCATCCCGGTAGAATCCCCGGGGCGCGCGTAGGGCCGATCTCAGCTTCGGTGGCCGGCTGTCGCCTTCTCGGTGCCCGCGAACTTCTCCGGCTCTCGGTCGAATTTTGCCTTGCAGGCGTCGCAGCAGAAGTAATACGTCTTGCCCTGGAAATCGCTCTGCCCAGCCGCCTGCTCGGGCTGCACGTCCATCCCGCAGACCGGGTCCTGTGTCATCGAAGAACCTCCCTCGCGATTTTGGGAATGGGACACCCCGATATCCGGGGCGATCGAAGGAACTCGCGAGAGGATTGGTCCGCAACCGACATGCCAGCGCCGGCTCTATTTGTCCTCCGGGCGCAGTCGGCCAAGGCGGTCGACCTGCCAGATTTCGCCGGTTTCGACGTCGAGCGCCGTCAGCCACCCGCCACCGTAGCAGAACGTATCGATGCAGACGATATGGCCGAGGTCCAGGATTTCGCCGCTCTTCTGCGAGGTATGGCCGACGATCGCCCGTTTGCCCGAGGCATGTGGTCCCGGCCGCCTGTCTCGCAGCGAATACCAGCGCAGGGTGTCGCCAAACTGCTCGTCGATGGGAAGATTGGGGTTGTATTGCGCGTGGACGAAGAGGTGCGTCGGAGTCTCGTAGTAGTCGCGGCACCGGCGGAGGAACGCACGATGGGCTTCCGGTATCCGCTTCAAATCGGACTCGGTCAATTGTGTTGCGCCATAAGATGCGAGTGTCGCCTTGCCGCCCATGTCGATCAGATCGCCAAACGCCTGGGGCTCGCCTTCGAGGGCGGAAAGCAGGACCTGATCGTGATTGCCGAGAATCGGAACCAGCCGGCATTCCTGCTCGAGCGCAATCAGCCGATCGAGGACGCCCCGGCTGTCAGGGCCCCGATTGATGTAGTCGCCCAGCGTGACGATCGTGTCGTCGGGACGGGGCCGGATCCGGTTGAGCAGAGCCTTGAGGGCCGGGGCGCATCCGTGGACGTCGCCGATCGCGATCGTTCGAGGCGGCATGTCGATGGGATCCTCCCTGGACAGATTTCCCTGGGCCGGTCGGCCATTCTCATTATAATCAAAGGGGAAAGGCCAGCAGGAATCCCGCCCGCACGACTCGCCCCGGAGCCCCCCCTGATGAGATTCCCCCGCGGACTGATCGCCACGATCGCCGGATTCTGGCTCGCGGCCCTGACGCCGAGCGCCGAGGGAGCGGGGCCTGCGCCCGAGCCGAAGGTCGATTTCCACTTCCAGGTTCGGCCGATCCTCTCCGACAAGTGTTTCAAATGCCACGGTCCGGATACCAGCAATCGCAAGGCCGGCCTGCGGCTCGACATCAAGGAGGGAGCGTTCGGCGAGTCGGAATCGGGGGAGATTCCGGTCGTCCCGGGGAAGCCCGGCGAGAGTGAGCTACTCCGCCGGATTACCTCCGACGACGAATCCGAGAGGATGCCGCCGCGATCCGTCGATCAGGCCCTCTCCCCCGCCGAAATCGCGATCCTTCGCCGATGGATCGAGCAGGGGGCCGACTGGCAACCGCACTGGTCGTTCCTGCCGCCCGTCGCCCGGCCGGCTCCTGCGGTGAAAGACACCGCCTGGCCCCGCGGCCCGATCGATCGATTCGTGCTGGCCCGGCTCGAATCCGAGGGTCTGAAGCCGTCGCCCGAGGCCGACCGCGAGCGGCTGATCCGTCGCGTGACCTTCGACCTGACCGGCCTGCCCCCCACTCTCGCGGAGGTCGACGCCTTCCTCGCCGATCGGGCCCCAGACGCCTACGAGCGGCTGGTCGACCGCCTGATCGCCTCGCCCCGGTTCGGCGAGCGGATGGCCGTCGACTGGCTCGACCTCGCGCGCTACGCCGACACCTACGGCTACCAGGCCGATCGCTACCGGGCCACCTGGCCCTGGCGCGACTGGGTCATCCGCGCCCTGAACGAGGACCTGCCTTACGATCGCTTCGTCACCTGGCAGATCGCCGGCGACTTGCAGCCGAATCCCACCCGGGAACAAATCCTGGCGACCGCCTTCAACCGCCACCATCGCCAGACGAACGAGGGGGGCAGCATCGAGGAGGAATTCCGGGCGGAGTACGTCTCGGACCGGACGAACACATTCGCCACCGCCTTCCTGGGCCTGACCTTCGAATGTGCACGATGTCACAATCATAAGTATGATCCAATCAGCCAAAAGGAGTTTTATCAAATCTCGGCGTTTTTCTCGAACATCGATGAGTTCGGCCTTTATTCTCATTTCACCGACGCGACGCCGACGCCGACTCTTCTGCTCACGACGCCCGACCGTGACCGCGCCCTCGCCGAGGCGGGCGAAAAGGTGCGCGCGGCCGAGGATCACCTGACCAAATTGCAGGAATCAGCCGAGGCGCGGACGCGGTTCGAGGCGTGGCGGACGTCGCCGAATCGTCCGCGCGTCCCGATGATGACTGGCCTGATCGGCGACTTCCCGCTCGATGCGATCGAGGGAGGCAAGGTCGTCAACCGGGCCGATCCGAAGAAGCCCGGTTCGACCTCGGAGAATCCCCAACTCGTCGAGGGGCGGGTCGGCCGTGGGCTTTCGCTCAGCGGCGAGAACAACGTGACGCTCCCGATCGGCAACTTCGACCGCGACCAGCCGTTCTCGCTCGCGCTCTGGATCCAGACGCCCGACTTCAAGGACCGCGCTGTCATCCTGCATCGGTCGATGGCCTGGACCGACGCTGGAAGCCGCGGCTATCAGCTTTTGATCGAGGACGGCAAGCTGAGCGTCGGGCTGATCCACTTCTGGCCCGGCAATGCGATCGGTATCCGGGCTTGCCAGCCGCTCCCGATCGGCAAGTGGGTCCACGTCGCGATCGCCTACGACGGCTCCAGTCGCGCCGACGGGCTGACGCTCTACGTCGACGGTAAGCCAGCCGATCGCGAGGTCGTTCGCGACCAGCTCACCAAGAACATCACCGGCGGCGGCAACGACCACATCACGATCGGCCAGCGGTTCCGCGATCGCGGATTCAAGGGCGGGCGGGTCGACGAAATCCGCGTCTTCGACCGGGCGATCACGCCGATCGAGGCCGCCCAGCTTTTCGACGGCAAGTCGCTTGCCGATGCCCTTCGCTCGGGCGATCAACCGGGCCTCCACGCCTATTACCTCGCAAATTTCGACGCCGAATCTCGACAGGCGATCGGCGAGCTCGCGAGGCTTCGAAAGGCAAAATCCGCACTGATTGATCCGGTCGCCGAGATCATGGTGATGCGCGAGAGGCCGGTGCGCCGGCCGACGTTTGTGTTGAAGCGAGGCGCCTACGACGCGCCCGGCGAGCCGGTCGAGCCAGGAACGCCCGCCATGCTCTCGGCCTTCGATCCATCCTGGCCGCGCAACCGCCGCGGCCTGGCGCTCTGGCTGACGGATCCGAAGCATCCGCTGACGGCGCGCGTCGCGGTGAACCGTTGGTGGCAGGCGTTTTTCGGCCGGGGGATCGTCGCCACACCTGAAGATTTCGGTAGTCAGGGGCAATTGCCAACGCATCCGGAGCTGCTCGACTGGCTGGCGCGAACGTTCCTCGATCGAGGATGGGACGTGAAGGAACTGGTCCGATCGATCGTGACGTCGTCGACGTACCGGCAATCGTCGGAGGCATCGCCCGCGCTTCTCGCCCGCGACCCCGACAACACGATGCTGGCGCGCGGGCCGAGGTTCCGGCTACCGGCCGAGATGCTCCGTGACGGGGCGCTGGCGATGGGCGGCCTGCTGGTCGAGACGCCGGGCGGGCCGCCGGTCAAGCCGTACCAGCCGGCCGGGCTCTGGGAAGAGAAATCAGGGACGGCCTACCAGCGCGACGCGGGGCCCGGAAGCCATCGACGGAGCCTCTACACCTTCTGGAAGCGAACCTCGCCGCCGCCGGCCATGCTCACCTTCGACGCAACCACGCGCGAGGTCTGCGCCGTCAAGCGGCAGACGACCGCGACGCCACTCCAGGCGCTGGTTTTGTTGAACGATCCGCAGTATGTCGAGGCCGCCCGAGGGCTCGCCGAGCGGGCCTTTCATGAGGGCGGCTCGACGCTCGGCGATCGGACGGCCTTCCTCTTTCGCGTGACGACCGGCCGCCGGCCCTCGCCGCGCGAGGTTGCGACACTGGAGGGGCTGTATCGCGACCAGCTTGACGAGTTCCGCTCAGGACGATCGGACGCCACGAAGCTGCTCTCCGTCGGCGACATGCCCCGCGACCCGACGATCGCGGTCGCCGAAGCCGCCGCGATGACCGTGCTGGCGCAGGCGCTCCTCAATTACGAGGAGACGGTGACACGGCATTGAAGCATCATGAAAATGCTCAATCGTATGCCTATTGTATGAGATTACCTGTGGGAGCCAGCTCCCGCTGGTAACCCGGCCGCAGCCGAAGTTGCCGCGCGGATCGCAGACGGGAGCCGACCCCGACACAGGAGTCCATCACGATCGCCCTTCGAGGCACGATTGCAGGAGCACCGCCGGGTGGACCGCGGATCGTCCGGCGAAATGGCCGATCTGGAGCCGGCACGAGAACCCAGGCGCGACAAGGAGATCGTCCGGGCCGGACTTCCGGACCGCCGGGAGTAGACGATCCTCGGCGACCTGGCGCGAGACCTCGTAATGCTCGACCTCGTAGCCGAACGAGCCGGCCATCCCGCAGCATCCGGCATCCGGTTCCATCACCTCGGCGCCAGGGATGGCCCGAAGCGCCGACAGCATCGGACCAACCCCGATTAACGAACGCTGATGACAGTGCGCGTGCGCCACGATCCGACGCGGGCCGGGTGAAAGCCGGAGGTTGGCCGCGATCGGCGCAACCAGTTCCTCGAACGT
>DAIDJI010000307.1 GCA_027451455.1 Planctomycetales bacterium
ACGAATCCGATCGTGAACTCCTTGATTATGTCGTAGGGGCGATACTTTCCCGACCAAGGCTTTGAGTCCGCCATAGGATCGCTGTTTGCCTTTATTGGCGGCACGACGCCACGGAGCCGCACTTGCATTACGCCATTCACGGAGTCGAGGAATCCGTGGTCGCAATAGATCGGGAAATTCTTCTCGAGCCGGGCGAGGTTGTCGAGGGCTTCGCGGGGAGCGAACCGAAGGGCGAGGAACGAGGCGTGCGGGGTGACCACGCCGTTGGGGAACCGTCCATTGGTTCCGGGTGGGTGGCTGCCGACTCGCTCATCGTCGTTGTTGGAGGTATAGCCGTGGGGGTCGGAGCCGAGGGCGTCGACGCCGTAGGTTCGATAGCCGCCCTCGGGATTGGAGGCCGGTGAGAAGCCCCAGTATCCGTAACGCGCCTCGATCAGCCCATGCTCGATCTGGGCGCGGACGTAGAGCGGGTGATTTACCCCCCAGCTTCGGGGTGCCCAGCGTTCCTCGGGGACGAAGAGCGTGACCATCAGCGCCTCGAACATGCTCCCGCCCCAGCTCGGGACGATCCGCATGCCCCGGTATCGGTAATGTCCCTCGAAGACGCGGACACCGAGATACTCCCGGTATTCGCCGACGGGCCGCTGGCTCTGGTCGCGGATATCGGGGCCGAGGGTCCGGCCGGGGTGATAGTAGTGTTCGGGTGGGATCTGGCCCCGGGCGATCCCGATGTACGCGGAGATGCGCTGCTCGGTGTTCAGAACGCGATGGAAGCCGCCGAAGGATCCGCGATCCAGGGAGTAAGGACCGCGGATCAGGCCCGGTTTGTTCCACGAGTCGGAGGCGTCGAACGCGACAAAATAGAAGCCGAAGTTCATGGGCCGAAGCAGAGTCTCCGCCCGGTCCCGCAGGGTGGGGAAAGTGTTTCGGACCATCAGGAGGCCGGCGGCGAGCCATCCGTTGTCGACTGAGGAAGCGATTGGCGTGATCGGTCGGCCGTCGATCGGCGATTTTCGGAGCGTCCGGGC
This sequence comes from Planctomycetales bacterium, assembly GCA_027451455.1. GTDB lineage: Bacteria > Planctomycetota > Planctomycetia > Isosphaerales > Isosphaeraceae > JAKAUH01. The sequence continues at coordinate 1,029 of DAIDJI010000307.1, forward strand.
ATCTTTCGGGTCGATCCGATCGGCCAAAAAGCCGTGGGCCCGCTCGACCCGATCGAGCCCGTCGAGCGTCCGAGTGAGGCGGAGGATCGCTTCACGCTCGTCGATCAGCCCGAGCCGATGCGCGGCGATGGTGCCCCAGAGATAGGCGCCGATGTCGGTGGGGTTGGTCTGGGGCGTCTGTTTCCACGTTCCGCTCGGCAGGCGGCGGAGGCCGTCGCAGGGGACGGCCAGTCCCTCGGCCATCTCGGCCATCGATCGCCAGGTATCGCGGCCGTATTTCTGAAGCCGGTCGCGATCGGCCGGGCCGATCGCATCGGGTGCCGCGGCGTTTGCCGGCGCGGTCGCGTTCGAGAGCAGAAAGACCAGGATCAGGCCGGCGATTCGCGGCGCGATGTAACGGATCAACGATGAATTTCCCCGTGGAACGGCGATCCGAATGAGAGACCCTTGGAAGTATCCAGATTAGAGGGCTCTGGTCGGTTCGACAAGGGACCGAAGCTGGCGGGCGGGGGTCATCATCGGATAGAGTCTCGCCAGGGACGGGCCGAAGGCCCGCTGTTTTTCGACCCGGGTGGGAACAGGACCGAGCCCATGTCGCAGCGGATCTCGCAGGTCGATGCCTTCACCGATCGCCCCTTCGCCGGCAATCCGGCTGGTGTCTACGTCCTGGAGCGTCCGGCCGATCCACGATGGATGCAGGATGTCGCGGCCGAGATGAACCTCTCCGAGACCGCGTTCGTCGTGCCGATCGAGGGCGGCTCGCGGTTCCAGCTTCGATGGTTCACGCCGAACACCGAGGTCGACCTTTGTGGTCACGCGACACTCGCCACCGCGCACGTGCTCTGGGAAGAGGGGCATCTCGCGGCCGATCAACGGGCCTGGTTTGAGACCCGGAGCGGTCGGCTCTCGGCGAGCCTCGGGCCTGACGGGATCGAGCTGGACTTCCCTCGCGAGGCAATCACGTCGGAGATCCACTCGGCCGACGAGTGGGCGACCCTCCGGGCCGCGATCCCGGCCCCGATCCTGTTCGCCGGCCGGAATCGCTTCGACGTGCTCGTCGAGCTGGCGGATGAGGAGACGCTGGTCTCGCTCCGCCCCGACTTCCGGAAGGTTGCCGAGCTGGAATGCCGGGGTGTGATCGTGACGAGTCGGTCGTCGGACCCGGCGTTCGACTTCGCCTCGCGGTTCTTCGCTCCGAGGCTCGCGGTCGACGAGGACCCGGTCTGCGGCTCGGCCCACTGCTGTCTCGGGCCTTACTGGGCCAACAAGCTCGGCAAGGGCGAGCTGGTCGGGCACCAGCGATCCCGTCGGGGAGGGGTTGTCCGGGTGCGTATGGCCTCGGAGCGCGTTTTCCTGATCGGCCGGGCCGTGACCGTCCTGCGCGGGGAATGGAGCGGCCTCGCGGTTTCGGACCGGGGAGATGGGCGTTAAACTGGACGGGAGAGGCGGGTCGGCGGGTGATCGGAGGGGATGCGGCGAGGAGGTTCCATGTCGGTCGCGGTCGAGGGGGTGAAGGCGGTCGTTCTGCGAGACGATGACAACGTGGCGGTTGCGGCCCGTCCGATTCCGAAGGGCGCCGTCCTCCGGCTCGGCGATCGGACGATCGAGGTCCTGGAGCCGATCGGGCTGGGGCACAAGGTCGCTCTCGATACGATCGAGACAGGGCAGCCGGTCCGGAAGTATGGTCAGATCATCGGGTTTGCCTCGCGGGCGATCCGGCCGGGATCGCGGGTTCATGTCGAGAACCTCCGCGCTGACCTTTTTGAACGCGACTACGCGTTCTCGACCGAGCATCCGGAGCCGCCGAGGCCCGATCGTCCCCGGACGTTCCGAGGCTTCCTCCGGCCGGACGGGCGGGTCGGGACCCGAAACTACATCGCCGTGATCAGCACCGTGAATTGCTCGGCGAGCACGTCGAGGTACGTCTCGGATCGGTTCCGCGATGGGGCCTGGAAGACCGACTATCCGAACGTCGACGGCGTCTTCGCGATCACGCACAAGGGCGGCTGCGGACTCCCGTTCGAAGGACCCGATCATCAGATCCTCGAGCGCGTGCTGGCGGGGTTTGCCAATCATCCGAACGTGGCCGCCTACGTGATTGTCGGGCTCGGCTGCGAGGTGGGTTTCGCCTCGCACCTCGTCGAGGCGCAGGACCTCGTCACGCTGGTCGTTCCCGGGACGAACGGAGGCCCCGGTCAGCCGCCGAGACGGCCCCGGACGCTCAACATCCAGGAGCAAGGTGGGATCACCGCGACCGTCGAGGCGGCCGTGAAGGCCGTTTACGACTTACTTCCCGAGGCCAACGCCTGGACCCGGACGGAACAGCCCGCCTCGAAGATTCTCCTGGCGATGGAGTGTGGCGGTTCTGACGGCAATTCAGGAATCACCGCCAATCCGGCGCTCGGCGTGGCGGCCGATCTGCTCGTCGGCCACGGCGGCTCGGCGTTCCTGGGCGAAACCACCGAAATCTACGGCGCAGAGCATTTGCTCACCCGGCGTGCCGTGAGCCGGGAGGTCGGTGAAAAGCTCGTCGATCGCATCCGGTGGTGGGAGAACTACACCGGGATGTTCGGCGCGAAGATTGACAACAACCCGTCGCCAGGCAACAAGGCCGGCGGATTGACGACCATCTACGAGAAGTCGCTCGGTGCGCTCGCCAAGGCTGGATCGACGGCGCTGGTGGACGTCGTTCCGTATGCCGCGAAGGTCGACAAACCTGGGCTGACGTTCATGGACACGCCCGGTTACGATCCGCCCTGCACGACGGGACTGATCGCGGGGGGGGCGAACGTGCTGGTCTTCACCACCGGGCGCGGGAGCGTGCTGGGGCTGAAGCCGACCCCTTGCATCAAGGTGGCGACCAACACGCCGATGTTTGAGCGGATGACCGACGATATGGATCTCGACGCCGGGCCGATCCTCGAAGGGGAGCCGGTTGAGAGCGTGGGTCGCCGCCTCTTCGATCTGATCCTGGAGGTCGCCGACGGCCGGCCGACCCGGAGCGAGCGGCAAGGGGTCGGTGAGGAGGAATTCGCGCCATGGTCGATCGGGCCGACGCTCTGAGCCGCCCGGCCCCGAGGCGGCCGGCATCGCCAACGGCCCCCTCGCCAACGGACCCGCCCCCTTTCGGATCCCGGCTGGGCCCTGTCCTGGCCGGGCTGGCCGTTGTCGAACTCGTCTGGCTGATTGTCTATCTCGCGTTCCCGCTGGTAAACGCGCCGAAAGTGGAGGGAATCACGTTCCGCCGCGGATTCATCCTGCTGCAAACCTTCCCGCAGGTGATCGAGGGGGTGACGTTCCGGCGGTCGATGCTCGGGCACTTTCTCGAGCAACTGAGCCACGTGGAGAACCTCCCGCAGCGGGTGCCGATCGTGATGGTCGCGGGGTTGATCGCGGCCGCCGCGATCGGGATCGGGGATGCGATCCTGGCGATCCTTCGGCTCCGAACCGGGATTCGCTGGCCGGTCCGGATCGCGCTTAGCTACGGACTTGGCGCGGCGGTTCTGGGCGGCCTGACGCTGATCGTCGGGCGGATGGGTTGGCTTCATCCCTGGTTCATTCGGACGATGCTGGCCGGACTGGCGATGCTCCCGTTCGCACGGATGGCCTGGAACCGATTTCGGGGGGTCGCGCCCGAGGCGGCCGAGGACCGCCCTGCCCCGCAACCGCCCGACCGGACGGCCTGGCTGTTCGCCCTCGGGATCGTGCCTTTTGTGACGATCACGATGCTCGGCTCGATGCTCCCGCCGTACGACTTCGACGTGCTGGAATACCACGTCGAAGGGCCGAAGGAGTACTTCCAGGCGGGACAGATCACCTTCCTGCCGCATAATGTTTATACCAACATGCCGTTTGACGTGGAGATGCTCCACTTGCTCGGGATGTCGGCGATGGGCGACTGGTGGTGGGGGGTACTTGCGGGGCAGCTCCTGGTGGCGATGTTCGGGCCGGCGGCGGCGGTGATGGCTTACGCGATCGCCTCGCGTGCCTCGACGAGGGCCGGATGGATCGCGGCGCTCGTGTATCTTTCAACGCCCTGGGTGCACCGGTTTGGGATCATCGCCTACGTCGAGGGACCGCTCTGCTTTTATCAGGTCGCGCTGGCCTGGGGATGGCTGCAGGGCTGGCCGGGGGGCGCGGATCGGGTCGGACGGAGCTGGCCCTTGCTCGGGCTGGCCGCGGGTGGGGCGATGGGATGCAAGTATACCGGTCTGATCTCGGCCGTGATTCCCTTCGGCCTGCTCGCGATCGGCGATGTCTGGCGGTCGCGAGGAGTTCGCCCGCTGCTCGCCTACGGACTGGGCTGGGGGATCATCCTGGCGCCCTGGCTGGTCAAGAACCTCGCGGATACCGGCGACCCGGTTTACCCGCTCGGATACCGGGTCTTCCACGGCCGGAACTGGGACGAGGCGATGGAGGCAAAGTGGAACCGGGTCCACGGCCCTCGCCCGTTTTCGTGGGCCGAACTCGGCAGCTCGATCGTCGACATTGCCGGCCGGTCGGACTGGCAATCCGGCCTCTACGCCGCCCTGGTGCCGCTTGCCCTGTTGCGTCCCGGTTCGCGCCGGCTCGCACTGGCGCTCTGGGCGTTCGCGGCCTGGATCTTCCTGACCTGGTTCCTTTTCACCCACCGGCTCGATCGATTCTGGCTCCCCTTACTGCCGATCCTGGCGGCTCTGGCGGGACTCGGGGCCGACTGGGTCCGCCGCCTCGGATGGACGGCCCTCCTCGCAACACTGCTCGCCACCTCGTTGCTCACGAACCTGATGTACGACTCCAGCATCATGACCGGCTTCAACGAATGGACGAGCAACCTGGCCACCCTGCGCACCGACCTGCCGCGCCGGCTCAATCCGCCGCTCGCCCTGCTGGACGAAAAACTTCCCGCCGGAGCCCGGCCGATGCTCGTCGGCCCGGCGGCCGTCTTTCACCTGAATCACCGGGTCGTCTACAACACCGTCTTCAACCGCGAGACGATCGAGGAGATCGCAAAGGGGAAATCCATCGAGGAGATCCGCCGCGCCCTGCACGATCGGGGCGTCACGCATATCTATGTCGACTGGAAAGAGGTGGTCCGATTCCGCCAGCCGGGCAACTACGGCTTCACCGACTTCGTCACCCGCGACCTCTTCGCTGGGTGGGTTGCCGCCGGTCTCCTCGACCGGCCGGTCGACTTCGGGGCGGAACAAGAGCTTTATCGGGTTCGCTAGGCGGCGGGTTGCAAGCAGGGGCCGATTGGCTTCTTAACAGTCGAGATTTGATGAATTTCTGGATATCCCTGATTCCCGAAGAAAGATTCAAACCTCTCTTGCGTAAAGACTCTATTCTCTTCTAATAACGCGAATGGTTGACCTGGTGATGAAAGGATTCGGGCTGGGGCCCGGGGAATCTCATGGACGACCTGACGATCGTGACGGGTGGTGCGGGGTTCATCGGTAGCCACCTGGTGGAGCAGTTTGTGGCCGAGGGCCGGATGGTCCGTGTGATCGAGCGACCGGGAGCGGCCGTCGATCACCTCCCGGGATCGGCGGAGGTGGTTTTCGCGGATATTCGGGAGCGGGAGGGGCTCGACCGGGCGATGCGGGGGGCCCGATGGGTGTACGTCGATGATGGCGCAGCCATCATCGACAAAATCAACATGGCTGTGGCTGTTCTCCGCCTCTCCTGCCGTGGGCGCGGCAGTTCTCGCACCGACCAGAAAGCCGGCGATCATCTCGATCGGTTTCTGCGTCGCCGA
>DAIDJI010000308.1 GCA_027451455.1 Planctomycetales bacterium
GGCCCTGACGGTGAGGGACGCATCTCCGCCCTTCCAATCGCGCTCCGCGTCTCCTCCGATTTCACCTGGACCTGTGTCCGCAATAGCCTGACTTTCGCCGGACTGATCGCCGCCCTCTCGCTCGTGCTGGGCCTCGGGATCGGGCGGACACTCGCGGCGATCCCCGGGCGGGGACGGGCCCTGGCGCGCGTCGCGGTCGGCACGATCCTCGCCGCGCCACCCGCCTGCCTGGCCCTGGGCTGGATCGGGTTGCTCGCGTGGCCGCTCCACTGGCCGTTGGCGATGAGGCGGGCGGTTGTCGGAATCCCGGCTCTGGAGTCCCTGGCAGGTTGGCCGTCCTGGCTTCTCTGGATCGCCTCGACGGCCCCGCCCGTGGTCGCACTGGTCGCGCTGGCGACAGCACGGGCCTTCGAAGAGATTGATCCCGAATGGACGGCCGCCGCAAGGCTCGCCGGGGCTGGTCGGTTCGCGGCCTGGCGGAGCGTGACCTGGCCGATCGTCCGGCCGGCAGCGGCCCGGGCGGCTGCCGCGGCTTTTGCCCTCGCGCTGCTGGAACCGGGCGTGCCGATTCTCCTCGGATTGCGAAGAACGCTCGCGTTCCAGATCGTTGAAGCAGCGACCGGGCGTGATCCCTTTCCCGCCACCGCCATCTGGGCCGCCTTCGCTGCGATCCTTTCGTTTACCGGACGCTGGCTCCTTCGATCCTGGGGCGGGCCGTGGCCGATCGGATCGCGGACCATCTCAAGGCACTCGTCGACCGGACCAGTCACCACGATCGTTTCCGCCTCGATCGTGACGGTCACTTCCGCGCTCGGTTGGCTGCCCGTCTTCGGATGCCTCGCCCTCCTGAACTCGTCGGGGGCGAATCGATCCATGTTGATGGAAACGATCGCCTCAGAACCCGTCCGGGAGGCCGCGACTCGATCGCTGGTTCTGGGACTGGAAGTCGGCGCGGCCGTCCTGATCCTGGCCTGGTTGGCCCGGCCTGAGTCCTCCCCACGCGGGTTATCGGCGCTGCTTTCCCGGGTCTCCAGACGGCTCGCCAGGGTCCCACCGATGATTCAGGGCGTCGGCCTCCTGGCGATACTCGAATTACTCGCGCATCGGCTCGAGCCGGCGATTGGCTTTGAACTCTCAGCAGAGGGTAACCCCTGGCCGCTTCTGGCCTCGGCCGTAGGGATCTCGGTCGGCTCTCATCTTCTCGCCGGCTGGTGGCAAACAGAGGGGCAGCGGCTTGAAGGGGCACGCTCGTCCGTCGACGCGGCCATCCTGGCCGGCGCCTCTCCCGCTCGGGCGCGATCGCTCGCCGCCCGGCATCGACTCGGATGGCTCGGAGTCCTCGCCCTCGCCATTCTGCTCCCCGCGGTCAATCTGGTCCCCGCACTTTTCTTCTGTCCGTGGACCGACGTTCGGCCGATGGCGCCTGAGTTTCTGATTCTCGCCGAGAGCAACCCCAGGGCACAGACGCAGGCCGCGGCCCTCGCCTGCGGCCTGATCGTTTTGAATCTGGTCGCGCTGGCCGCCTCTCGGCTGACCCCGGCACCACCCCCCGAATGGGAAACCTATCCGGATTGATCGCCCGGAACGCGTTTCAGGTCGTCGCCGGGGCCGGGGCGACCTCGCTCACTCCCTGCCAGTCCTCGGCCATCTCGCGAGCGGCGCGGGCGCCGTCGACCAGGCCATGGACGAGCGCGTTGTCCTTCGGGACCGCCCTCGCGATCAACATGGCGGGGAAGACAACTCCGTACGAGATCGAGTAACTGGTCGTGTACACGAACCGCGAGACGAATTGCGAGATCGCCGGGATCGCCCGATCAACGGCCGCCCGGGCATCGCTTGCCCCATCACGCGCTGCCTGTACAGCCGTCTCCATGGCATCCGCGACCGATTTCAGGGGATCCGCCTCTCCCACTCCAGCATTGCCATGCTCCGCCATCTGGATCACCTTCCTATACCTCTCGGTTCTCATGACCGTGACCGATCAGCCGATTCTTACGTCCATTCATTGTGGACAGACTGGGGAGCCCAGGTAAAGCCCGATCCGCGTGAGCGTCTCTCGACGCCGGACGTCGATCGAGCCTACACTGGAACTCCGATTTCGATCGAGGATTCTTTCAACGGATACAGGGGGGATGGCGCTCCGAAGATGGCTACCGCGAAGCTAGCGCTCGAGGATGGGACGGTCTTCACCGGGATGGCTTTTGGTGCTCGGGGTGAGGTCGACGGCGAGGTCGTCTTCAACACCAGCATGACAGGATACCAGGAGATCCTGACCGATCCCTCATACCACGGTCAGATTGTGGCAATGACCTATCCGCAGATCGGCAACTACGGAGTGAATCAAGAGGATGCCGAGAGCCGTAAGCCCTGGGTCCGCGGTCTTGTGGTCCGCGAGTTGAGCCCGCGCGTCAGCAATTTCCGCGCGGACGGATCGCTTGAAGCTTACCTGGAGCGGAACGGGATCGTCGGTATGGAGGGAGTGGACACCCGTGCCCTCGTCCGCCTGACTCGCGAGCGAGGCGCCTTGAAGGGTATCCTCTCGACCGAAGATCTCAATGACGCGAGGCTCGTGGCGCGTGCGCAATCGAGCCCCGGGCTCATCGGCCGCGACCTGGCTCGCGAGGTCATGCCGGCTGGCGCCTCGACCTGGGACCGCGGGCTCGACCGGACGTTCCGCATGGCCGCCGGCCCCGGCGAGATCGCCTCGGGGGAACATTGCCCCCATGTCGTCGCCCTCGATTTCGGGATGAAGTGGAACATCCCACGCCACCTGGTCGATATCGGCTGCAAGGTGACAGTCGTCCCGGGTTCGACCGGTCCCGACGAGATCCTGGATTACAAGCCCGACGGCATCTTCATCTCGAACGGGCCCGGCGATCCCCGCCCGCTCTCCGAGGCGACCAGTACCCTCCGCATCCTGATCCGAAAGGCCGCCGAATCGCGCGGTATACCGATCTTCGGCATCTGCCTCGGGCATCAACTCCTCGGACAGGCCTTCGGGGCCCAGACCTTCAAGCTCAAGTTCGGACACCGAGGGGCCAATCACCCGGTTCGAAACCAGACGACGGGCAAGGTGGAGATCACGACCCAGAACCATGGTTTCGCCGTTGATCCCTCGACGCTTCCATCCGACGTTCTCGCCAGCCACGTCAACCTCAACGACCAGACGCTTGAAGGGCTCCGCCATACCCGGTTGCCCGTCTTCAGCGTCCAGTACCACCCCGAGGCCTCGGCCGGGCCTCACGACAGCGCTTATCTCTTCGACGAGTTCCGCCAGCTTATCCGTGAAAGTGCGTGATGCGAACTCCTCAAGAGACCGTCCACCGCTTCCCAGAACACATTTGCCAAACTGTTGACAAAGTCGCATGTGTCCGAAGCAATCCCATCCTCGGCGGGACGACTCTTCTCACCGTTGGAATCGTATTGTCCGGCCCTTCCGGCCCCGTTTATCCGACTTGACATCCCGGGCCGATTGACGCCGCTGCTGTGCGCCGTTACCCTGCTACTTTACGACACCAAGTGACCTCCGTGTCGCCCGGATTGATGGGAGAAGATGTGCCGTGGGCTCGACGTGTGTGGTGGGCCTCCAGTGGGGCGATGAGGCGAAGGGAAAGATTGTTGACCTCCTCTGCGACCGGTACGACGTGGTGGTCCGGTATCAAGGGGGCGCGAATGCCGGGCACACGGTCGTCCACGAGGGGGTGACGTACAAGCTCTCGCTGGTCCCGACGGGAATTCTCCGGCCGGGGATTGCCTGTGTGATCGGCAACGGGGTGGTGATCCATCCGCCGGCCTTGCTGAAAGAGCTGGCGACTCTGAAATCCCAGGGTGTCGTCGCCAACGATCGGCTCTTCATCAGCGACCGGGCTCACGTCATTCTGCCGTATCACCTGGCCGAGGAACGGCTAACCGAGGAGTCCTCGGACTCTGCGGACCATATCGGGACCACGAGGCGCGGAATCGGCCCCTGTTATCGCGACAAGGTCGGCCGGGTTCACGGGGTTCGGGTCGCCGATCTGTACCATCCGTCGATCTTCCGAGAGCGGCTGGCCCGGATCATTGATTACAAGAATCGGCTCCTCTCGGCGATGCTGCCCGACTTCTCGCCGTTCGATGCCGGGGCGGTCGCCGAGGAATATCTCCAGTACGCCGAGGAGCTCCAGCCTTTCGTTACGGACACTTCAGCCTGGCTGCATCGGGCCCACACCGAGGGACGTCGTCTCCTGTTCGAAGGGGCGCAGGGGTCGCTGCTGGACATCGACCACGGGAGCTATCCGTACGTCACCAGTTCGAGCAGCAGTGCGGCGGGGATCGCGGCCGGTTCGGGGATGCCAACCCGAACCATTGACCGCTGGATCGGTGTGATCAAGGCTTACACAACCCGAGTGGGTGGCGGACCGTTCCCGACCGAGCTGGATAACGAGCTGGGCGAACGGATTCGCCAAGTCGGCCGGGAATACGGGACTGTTACGGGTCGTCCCCGTCGCTGCGGGTGGTTTGATGCGGTCGCCGTTCGCCATGCCGCTCGGGTGAGTGGGTCGACCGAACTCGCCGTGATGCTGCTGGACGTGCTCGCCGGGATCGACGAACTGAAGGTCGCGGTTGCATACGAGCGCGACGGCCGTCGTGTCGAGGAGCTTCCCGCCGCCCTTCCCGACCTCGAACAGTGCCGACCCGTGTATGAGACACTCCCCGGCTGGTCAGAACCGATCGACGGAATCCGTCGGTGGGAGGATCTGCCGCAATCGGCTCGGAATTACGTCGAGTTTCTGGGTAAGCAGCTTGGGGCGCCGGTCCGGATCGTCTCCGTCGGTCCCGACCGGTCTCAGACGATCCTCATCCCCTGACCCGACCCGTCCCGAGTCCCCCCGACCAGGACCAACCATGGCGATCACTGAAGAAGGACTGGCCCGCCTCGCCGAAGTCGGACTGAGGCCCGAGCAGCTTCCGCGCCATGTCGCGATCATCATGGACGGGAACGGCCGGTGGGCACAGCGGCAGGGGCTCCCGCGGATCATGGGCCACCGTCGGGGGATACAAAGCGTGCGTGCGGTCGTCGAGGAGGGATGCCGGCTCGGGCTGGAGCAGTTGACGCTCTATTGCTTCTCAGTGGAGAACTGGAAGCGCCCGCCTCGCGAACTCACGTTTTTGATGCGGCTTCTCCGCCACTTTCTGGTCGTCGAGCGTGCCGAATTGATGGAGCAAAACGTCCGCCTGACGATGATCGGCCGTCGTGAAGGTTTGCCGACCGATGTGCTCTCGGAGTACGAGCGGACGGAACGCCAGACCGCCCAAAACGATGGAATGACGCTCTGCCTGGCTGTCAACTACGGCGGTCGAACCGAAATTGGCGACGCCGCGAGGCGGATCGCCGAGGACGTTCGCGACGGCCGTATTCGTCCCGAACAGGTGGACGAGGCAACAATCGAGTCGTATCTTTACACGGCCGGGATGTCCGACCCCGATCTGATGATCCGGACTGCTGGTGAGTTGCGGATTAGCAATTTTTTGCTCTGGCAGATTTCCTATGCGGAGCTCTGGATCACGCCGAAGCTCTGGCCCGACTTCCGCGGCGACGACCTCTTGCAGGCTTGCCGGGCCTTCGCCGCACGCGAGCGGAAGTTTGGCGGACTCCCTGCAATGAGTACGTAACCATGACCATGGACGAGACGGTTCACGATGCACCCGCGGCGAGGGTCGATCGATGCTCTCCACCCGCCTGATCTTCGGCGTTCTGATGATCGCGGGGCTGCTCACTGCGCTCCTCGTCGACGAGTGGCTGGCCCCCTGGTATCCGACCTGGTTCCTCCTGGCCTCGGCCGCGATGCTCGGAGCGGCCTGGGAGTTGCATGGCTTGCTGTCAGCGACCAGTGCCCGGCCGTCGGGGAACACGGTCCTCGCCGGAGTGATGGCAATCGTCCTGGCGAACTGGATGCCCCATCTCATCGAGTTCGCCGACCAGGGAGCGGGAGAACTCGCCCTGTATTACGATCCAGGCCGTCCGATCGACATCCTCGCCTGGCCGTTCCTCACCTTCGTCGCCGTTCTGATGGCCTGCTTCGTTATCCAGAGTCTACAGTTTGCCCGGCCGGGCCGGACCATGGCGAAAATCTCCGGGACAGTTCTGACGATCGCCTACGTCGGGCTGCTTGGCAGTTTCACGCTTCAGATGCGATGGTTCGAGGGTCAGCATCAGGGCCTGATGGCGCTGGTCTTCCTTTTCGCGACAGCCAAGGGTGCCGATACCGGTGCCTACACTCTGGGACGGCTCGCCGGCCGTCATAAGCTCTGGCCCCGTCTGAGCCCGAAAAAGACGGTGGAGGGGGCGATCGGCGGTCTGATCTTTGCCGTCTCGGCGTCCTGGGTTCTGGCCTTTGGGTGTCGACGATGGCTCGGCATTCCAGCATTCGACGACGCAACGGCCGCAGCTTTCGGGCTGACGATCGGTGTCGTCGCTCAACTCGGCGATCTGATGGAATCCATGATCAAGCGCGACTGTGAACAGAAGGACGCCTCGCAGGCCGTCCCTGGCTTTGGCGGTGTGCTCGATGTCCTCGACTCGATCCTCTTCGCCGGGCCCGTCGCTTATGGGTTCTGGCTCGCGCTCGGCCCCTGAAGCCCGCCGACTTTCCCCAACGCTGGGTGCCATGTTGCGTTCCCGGCGGCGGAACCTTCATAATAAATACGACGCTCGAGTCGGTATTGACGGACCGGGAGGGCCGCTGGGATGTCGGCGACGGCATCGCGGGCCCGTCCTGCCCGG
>DAIDJI010000309.1 GCA_027451455.1 Planctomycetales bacterium
AAAGGGCAGGCGCACCTCTCCCGGCCGGTCCTCGTCGGGGGAGTACGCCGCCGCCATGGCGTACACGTTGACCGCCTCCGCCCAGCGGCCCCAGTCGAAGGTGTCCGCCGTCGCGACCTCCTCCCGCAGCGCGGCGCGGAGGGGCGGGTCCAGGTTCGAGAACGGCTCGTCGCAGAGCAGGACGGGCGGACGTCGGGCGATCGCTCGCCCGATCGCAACCCGCTGCCTCTCGCCCCCGGAGAGCTCCGACGGCCGGCGCCGGAGCATCGCGTCAAGGCCGAGCAGGCCCGCGACCGTGTTCACCCGCGCCCGAACCTGGTTCCGATCCATGCCCCGCGCCCGAATCCCGAAGGCGAGATTCTCGAGAACCGAGAGGTACGGATAGAGCGCAGGATTCTGAAAAACCATGGCGACGTCCCGGCGATGAGGCGGAACGCCGGTCATCTCTCGGCCGGCGATCCGCACGAGGCCCTGGTCGGGCTCCTCCAGCCCCGCAATCATCCGAAGCAGTGTCGACTTCCCCGACCCCGATGGGCCAACCACAACCATCCGCTCGCGCGCAGCGATCGTCAGGTCGACACCCGCAACGGCCGGCTGCCCACCACCAAAACTTTTCGTGACGCCCCGTAGCTCGATCTCCGCCAAGCTTCACCCTCCTCGACGGCTTCCCTTGCCCACGGTCGCCGATTGCCGCACAATTGTTGAATGGGCTGCCTCGGTCGTAGAGAGTCGTATTGTCCGCGACGCCCAGGAGGGTGATCAACCATGTTCGGGCCTGTCCGCCGGATCCTGGGGATCGGGATGGGGATCTGGGGCGCGCTCGTCGCGGCGGCAATGGCCGGCGACCTGCCCCCAGCCGCCCCGCCCGAGAGCTTCAACGCCGAGGCGCGCGACCACTGGGCCTATCAGCCGGTCCGCCGCCCCGTGCCACCAGACGTGAAACGGCCGGGATGGGTCCGTAACCCGATCGACCGGTTCCTCCTGGCGGGCCTCGAGGAAATGAGCTGGCAGCCGGCCCCCGAGGCCGATCGATCCGCCCTGATCCGTCGCCTGACCTTCGACCTGACCGGCCTGCCGCCGACCCCGAAGGAGGTCGAGGCCTTCATCCTCGACGACCGGCCGGATGCCTACGAGCGTCTGGTCGACCGCCTCCTCGCCAGCCCGCATTACGGCGAGCGATGGGCCCAGCACTGGCTCGACCTGGCCCATTACGCCGACTCCAACGGCTTCGAGCTCGACGCCGAACGCCCCGACGCCTGGCGGTTTCGCGACTGGGTCGTCCGCTCGCTCAACGCCGACATCCCCTACGATCGATTCCTGGCCCTCCAGATTGCCGGCGACGAACTGGAACCCGAGAACCACGAAGCCCTGATCGCCACCGGCTTTTGCCGGAGCGGGCCGAGGGAAGTGGTCGGCGGAAACATCATCCCGGAGGTCCGGCGCCAGTCCGAGCTTTCCGAAATCACCGGGACCGTCGGCTCGGTCTTCCTCGGCCTCACGATCGCCTGCGCCCGGTGCCACGATCACAAGTACGACGCGATCCCAGCCACCGACTATTACCGGTTGCAGTCGTTCTTTGCCGCCTCGGAACTCGAAGATGTCCCGATCGCTTCCGCCGAGGAGCGGCACGCGTACGAGTCGGCCCGCAAGGAGATCGCGGCCCGGGTGAAACCGCTGAAGGGCGAGCTGGCGAAGCTCGAGGCACCGTTTCGCCGTGCCATTCACGAGCAGAAGCTTCAAAAGCTCTCGCCCGAGGAGCGCGCCGTGATGGCGACTCCCTCCGAGAAACGAACCCCGGCGCAGAAGCGGCTGGCCTCGGGCCTGCAAACCTCGATCCGTGTGACGTGGGAGGAGGTCGCCGCGGCCGTCGCCGCCGACCCCGCTCTCCATCGGCGTCGCGAGGAGCTGAAGCGCTCGATCGAGTCGATCGAGGGCACATCGCCCCGGCCGCCGGCCTCGGCGATGGCGCTGGTCGACCACAGGAAGTCGGCCGAGCCGACCTACGTCCTGCGACGGGGCGACTACCAGAGCCGGGGGCCTCGCGTCACTCCACGGCCGCCGGGAATCCTCCTGGCCTCGCAAAAGACGGGGGCCTTCGGCGAGGCCTCCATGACTCCCCACGGCGAGAAGACCGGCCGTCGATCCGCACTGGCCCGATGGCTCGCCAGCCCCGACAATCCGATGACGGCCCGGGTGATCGTCAACCGGCTCTGGCAGCACCATTTCGGCCGGGGGATCGTCGCCAGCCCGAGCGATTTCGGCGTCCGCGGCGAACCGCCCAGCCATCCCGAACTACTCGACTGGCTCGCCTCGGAACTGGTCCGTTCGGGGTGGCGATTCAAGCCGATCCATCGGCTGATGGTGACGTCCTCGGCCTATCGGCAGTCGACCCGGGCCCCCGAGAGCCACGCCGGGGACGATCCCGAAAACTCGCTCCTCTGGCAGATGAACCGCCGACGGCTCGACGCCGAGGGGGTCCGCGACGCGATGCTCGCGGTCTCGGGCGAACTGAATCCGAAAGCCGACGGACCGGGCGTGCTCGCCCCGATCGAAAAGGAAGTGGAGGACCTGATCTTCACCGAGGCCGAGGTCGTCGACCTCTGGCCCGAAAACCCCAACCCAGCCGAACACCTGCGCCGGTCGCTCTACCTCTTCCGCAAGCGGAACGTCCGGTATCCGCTCTTCGAGTCGTTCGACGCCCCTGACACCCAGACCGCCTGCCCGCGCCGGGAGTCGAGCACCCACGCCCTCCAGGCGCTCAACCTTCTCAACGGCGACTTCGCCATCGGCCGGGCGCGGGCCCTCGCCGATCGCGCCCGGAGCGGGAGCGCAGATGTTGATGAGGCGATCCGACATCTTTATCGGATCGCCCTGGCGCGCGAGCCTCGACGATCCGAGATCGACCGCGCCCGAGGCTTTTTGAAAACCCAGGCCGACCGGATCGCCGGCCCCGACCGCGACCGCGCGGCCTGGACCGATCTGGCCCTGGCGATCCTCAATAGTAATGAGTTCCTGTATATCCCTTGAGGACCGATAGCGATGGCAACCGCGACGCTCACTTCCTGGGTCACGATCCAGGACCTGATCGAGCAGCTCGGCGACATCCCACCGAGACGGATACTCGCGAAGCCGTTCCCAGGGACCGCGACCGAGGAAGATTTGCTCGACGCCGAGCGGCTCCATCACAGCCTCTTCGAACTCGTGGACGGCGTCCTTGTGGAGAAAGGGATGGGATTCCAGGAATCGATGCTGGCGGGCGTCTTGATCGCTTACATGAGGGCTTTCGTCATTCCTCCCAATCTCGGAGTGGTCGTCGGTCCTGACGCGATGATCCGCCTCTTCCCCGGCCTGGTTCGCGCGCCGGACGTCGCTTACATTTCATGGGACCGGTTCCCGGATCGGAAGATCCCGAAGACGCCGATCCCCACCCTCGCGCCGGACCTGGCGGTGGAGGTGCTCAGCGAGTCCAACACGCGCAAGGAGATGGAGCGAAAGCGCGGTGAATATTTCGGCCAGGGGGTCTCCCTGGTCTGGGAAGTCGATCCCCGGCGGCGATCCGTGACCGTCTACAGTCCCGACGGGACCGCAGTTGAGTTATCCGAGTCCGACCGGCTCGACGGCGGCGAAGTGCTGCCCGGTTTCTCGCTGGAGCTGCGCGATCTCTTCGCCGAGCTCGATCGAGAGGGCTGATCCGTGGAACGACCGACCATCAACCGCCGATGAGGTTCGAGATGTCCAACCATCCCGCCGACCGCCGATGTCCCGGTCCTCTTCCGATCGAGGCGCGGAGCCGCCGCGAGTTCCTCAAGGCGGCCGGCTGCGGCTTCGGCCTGCTCGGGCTGGCCGATCTCCTGGCCCGCGACGCCGGCTCCGCGACTCCGAGCAACCCACTCACCCCGAGGGCCGGCCACTTCCCAGCGCGGGCGAAGCGGTGCATCTTTCTCTTCATGACCGGCGGCCCCAGCCAGATGGATCTCTTCGATCCGAAGCCGCTCCTGAACCGGCTCGACGGCCAGCCGCTCCCGCCGAGCTTCGGCAAGATCCACAGCCAGTTCCTCGAAAGCGACCCGCTCTGTCTCGGCAGCCATCGCAGGTGGGGCAAGTACGGCCAGTCGGGGATCGATATGTCCGACCTGGTCCCGCACATGCACCCCCTCGCCGACGAGATCGCCCTGATCCGGTCCTGCTACGCCGAGAGCGTGATCCACGCGCCGGCGATGTACCAGATGAATACGGGTCGGACGATGATGGGCTTCCCCAGCCTCGGGAGCTGGGTGACCTACGGCCTCGGCTCGGAGTGCGACGACCTGCCCGCCTTCGTCGTGATGACCCAGCCGCAGGGAACGCCCGAGGGCGGCGCCCCTTGCTGGGGCGCTGGGTTCCTGCCGGCGCATCACCAGGGAACCCTCTTCCGCAACGGTCCGGCACCGATCGTCAACCTGAAGCCGCCCGCCGAGATGACCCCCGACCGCCGCCGAGGGATGCTCGACCTGCTGAAATCGATGAACGAGCAGGACCTCGACCCGGCCGACACCGAGCTATCGGCACGGATCGCCACATATGAACTGGCCTTCCGAATGCAGAGTGCGGCGCCCGATGCGGTGGACCTCTCGCGCGAGCCCGAATCCACGCGACGGCTCTACGGCCTGGACGATCCCCGGACGGCCGAGTTCGGCACGCGATGCCTGCTCGCCCGCCGGCTGGTCGAGCGTGGGGTCCGGTTTGTACAGCTCTACTCGGGCGGCGGGCCGGTCGCCTGGCAGTGGGACGCTCACGACGACATCGACGCCAACCACGAGAAGATGTGCGGCGCCACCGACAAACCGGTCGCGGCGCTGCTCACGGACCTGAGGCGAACCGGCCTGCTCGACGAGACGCTGGTTGTCTGGGGCGGCGAGTTCGGCCGAACTCCTGTCCGGCAGGGGGGTGGACGCGGCCGGGATCACAACGCGACCGGCTTCACGATGTGGATGGCCGGGGGTGGCGCGAAGGGTGGCACGGTCGTCGGCACCACGGATGAGGCCGGAGTCCGCGCGATCGAGGACGCGGCCCACGTCAACGACATCCACGCGACGATCCTGCACCTGATGGGCCTCGACCACAAGCAACTGACCTTCCTGCACTCCGGCCGCGACGAGCGACTCACGAACGTCGGCGGCCGGGTGCTGAAGAAATTGCTCGCTTGAGGATCGGCGAGTTTAGGGGACATTTGAGGCCCACCGGATTGCTCGCAAGCATCGACCAGCATGGCTCCGCGGGCTGAGGTCCTGCGCCGCGATCTCAGGAACGTCGCCGAAACGGGCGGCCGATTCCAAAAAACTCGGGCGCATGGCCGGACTGGCCGAAGTTGTCGCTTTCTTACTGAGGACGTGACCCAACGTCGCGGAGGTCACGGCGCGGGCAAGAGTCTGTGAGGGCGGCTGTAACGTCGGGGGACATCTCCCGGATCGGGCTGGGAGGGGAAGCGAGGACCCCCACCAGGACGCGATCGCCCCGCCCGGCTCCACTCGTGGTCGACATCGGATCCGGCTGAAGCCGCCTTCTGGTTTCGGCCGGAGGCGAGTGGAAGAATGGCAACGATTCCTTGACCCCCCGCATTTCCGCCGAGATGAACGCGAGGTGAACACGTGGATCGCGGGAACCCGGCCCGGCCGCGCCGCGACCCGTGGCAGTTCCCGGTGTGACCGGGCGTGTCTCATGGCGCGCCGCCGGTCGCGGCGCTCCACGGGGCAGCAACCCGATCATCATGAGTCCATTGGCCGGCCTTTGTTCCAGGACCGAGGAGCACCGTCATGAGAGCAGCGTCGATGGGCCTCCTGTTGTTGCCGCTGATCGCCGGCCGGATCGCGCTGGCGCAGGCCGCGCAGCCCCCGACCGCGCCGGCCCAGGCCGCGCCGGCGGTGGAGGATTTCAAGCCGGCGTCGTCCAACCAGGGCGGCAAGGCGTATCCCCAGGTGAACTCCGAGCGCCGCGCCCGCTTCCGCATCGTCGCGCCCCAGGCCCAGAGCGTGCGGGTGCCCGAGTGGGGCGGGATCAACCTGACGAAGGGCGAGGACGGCGCCTGGGTCGGCACCACGCGGCCACTGGACGAGGGGTTCCATTACTACCGGATCAACATCGACGGCGCCGATGTCCCGGACCCCGGCAGCAGGTCCTTCTTCGGCGCCGGCCGCTGGGGCAGCGCCATCGAGATCCCGGCCCAGGACGAGGACTTTTACGCCGTCAAGGACGTCCCGCACGGTCAGCTCCGCCAGACCCTCTACTTTTCTAAGAGCACCAACACCACGCGCCGCTGCTTCGTCTACACGCCGCCCGATTATGATAAGGATACCGGCACACGGTATCCCGTGCTGTACTTGCAGCACGGCGCGTTCGAGGACGAGACCGGGTGGGGGAACCAGGGTCGAGCGAACCTGATCATGGACAACCTCATCGCGGCGGGAAAGTGCAGGCCGTTCCTCATCGTGATGGACAACGGCGGCAACAACTTCGCCTCCGGCCCCCGCCCCGGCGCCCCCGGTAAGGCCGCCAGCAAGGCACCCGGCAAGGCCGCCGGCCGCCCGAGGTTCGACTTCTCCGCCTTCGCGAAGATCATGACCGGGGAGCTGATCCCCTTCATTGACGACAACTATCGCACCCTCGCCGATCAACCTCATCGTGCCATGGCGGGGCTCTCGATGGGCGGCGGGCAGACCCGGCAGATCACCCTGGCCAACCTCGACAAGTTCTCACACATCGGGCTCTTCAGCGGCGGCAGCATCG
>DAIDJI010000310.1 GCA_027451455.1 Planctomycetales bacterium
GTTCGTCGGCCGATCGTAAGACGCCCGGTCGTATCGGGGGCTGAGCCGGTGCGGCTCGAGCGTCACCTTGTCCGGGACCGGCACGACCACCAGGTGAACGCCCGCCTTCCGGCAATCCTCGTGAAACGCCCGGATCGCCGGGCGAGGATCGGGCGCCCCCGCCGTCTCGCCGCTGTCCTCCAGTTCCTTGCGGCGCCTGGCGAGGCGAGCGGGCTCGAGAAAACCGCCCCCGGTGACCCAGTCGATCCCCGGGCGGTAGAACAGCCAGCCGTCCAGGCCGACGATCGCCGTGGCCGTGCCGAAGCCCAGACCCTCGGCCAGGGCGCGTTGCAGCTCGGGCCGAACCGTCTCGCGGGCATACGATTGCCGCGTCAGGGCGTTCTCGAACCCCGAAAGATTCGCCTTCGTCGGCACCCGTCGGAAGACGTCGAACGCCTGGATTCTTCCCTCTCGGCGAAGCTCGAGAGCGGCCTGCGCGATCGGCAGCGCGAGGATGGCCGTCACGAACGCGGCCGTGATCGCTCGCGCAAGTCCGGGGGAGATTTCGGTCGTCAGGATGCCGCGGTTCAGATCGTCCGCGGCGCCCGCGACCCTCGACGTCCCCGGCTCGGGAATGAGCCGGGTCAGTCGCCGCCGCGGCGGCCTGAGCCCTGTGCGCGTTTCCATCCGGTGCCTCAGAACTGGAAGTAGATGAACGGGTTCTCGCTCTGCGTCCACATGAAGGCCGCGGAGAGCAACAGCAGCACCCCGGCGTAGCCGGCGCGGGCCCAGGTGATCCGTCGAGAGAACGCCCACGACCCCGGCGACGCCCAGACCAGTGCCCCGGCCGTCGTCATGATCACGAGGTGATACGGCGTGTACATCGCCGCGGCGACGGCGTCGCTCGCGAGTGTCGTCCGGGCCAGCCCGAAGAGCGAGGCCAGATAACCCGCCGCCTGGGGCAGTGTCTCCGCCCGGAAAAACACCCAGGACAGGCAGACAACCCCAAATGTGATCGCGACACGGTAGCCTTTTGGCAGCCGGGCGTACGGACCTTGCTTCCCCTGCATCCGCTCGAAGGCCAGCATCCCCCCGTGAATCGCACCCCAGATCACAAAATTCCAGCTCGCCCCATGCCAGAGGCCGCCGATCAGCATCACCAGCATCAGGTTGACATACGTCCGGACGGGACCGCGGCGGTTGCCGCCGAGCGGGATGTAGAGATAATCCCGGAGCCAGGTCGAGAGGCTGATGTGCCATCGCCGCCAGAAGTCGGTGATGCTCTCGGCCTGGTAGGGCGAGTCAAAGTTCCGGATCAGGACAAAGCCCATCATCAGGGCCAGCCCGACGGCCATGTCCGAGTAGCCGGAGAAGTCAAAATAAATCTGGAAGGCGTAGCCGACGATCCCGTACCAGGCGTCGTACCAGTGCAACCCGCCCGCCCGGAAGGCGGCGTCGGCGACCTGGGCCAGTGGGTTGGCGATCAGGATCTTCTTGGCCATCCCCATCGCGAAGAAAACGACCCCTCGCGCGAACTTGTCGGCGGTGTGCGACCGCTCGCGCATCTGCTGCTCGATCGCGCCGTAGCGGACAATCGGTCCGGCGACGAGGTCGGGGAAAAACGCCTCGAAGCAGCAGAAATCGACGAAGTTGACCATCGGGCGGGCGTCACCGAGGTAAACGTCGATCGCGTAGCTCATCGACTTGAACGTGTAGAACGAGATCCCGACCGGCAGCGCCACCTTGAGCGCGGGGACGAGGTCGGTCCCCATCCCGAGGATCTCGGAGAGCGCGTTGAGGTTCTCCACGGCGAAGCCGGAGTACTTGAAAAAGGCGAGCAGGGCCATGTTCGAGGCGATCGAGCCGATCAGAAGCGCCCGCTGCGCGCGGCTGCGTGGCTGGTCTTTCGGCAAGATCGGGGGCAGGTCGCCGTCTCGGGGCAGGCCCGAGAGCCGGAGCAGGCCGAGTCCGCAGAGATAGTCGACGCCCGAACTGGCGAACATCAGGAGCGGCCAGAACGGGTTGGCCCATCCATAGAAGAGGTAGCTACCCGCCGCGATCAGAGCCGTTCGCGAGCGAAACGGCATGGCGTAATACAGGATCAGGAACGTCGGGAGAAAATAGAAGAGGAAGAGATGGGTCGTGAAGACCATGCGATCGTCTCCTCGGGACGGCGGCGGCGTCTCCGCCTGGTGAGAACGAGAGGGCCTCGGTCCTCCGAAGGCCCCTGGCAATTCGCGTCCGCCGAGGCGCGGAGGGAGCGCGATCCTTTCCGATAGATCGATCGTCCGTCGACGGAGACTTGAGACGAAAAGACCGACCGCAACGAATCCCGGGGCGCGACCCCGCCGGCGAGGCGGTCGCTTTCCTGGCTTCGGTAGGGCGGGGAGAATAGCAGGAGGCTCGATCCGTGACAACCGGAGTCGCCCCGTCCGGCAGGCCCGCAGGAGCGTTGGGTCTCCCCCTGGTCGGGTCAACGGGGACGGGCTCCGGTCATCCGCGACCGGTCCCTCTCTCCATTCGCTCGACCTTTTCCCTCCGCGAAGTGGAGCAGCCGCACCGGACCACGAAATGAGAACGGGCCCTCCCACTGCGTTCCGGAGCCAGTCCCCGATTTCCGGGCGGTCCGCGAAGGAAACCGTCCTGTCCCACCGGCCCGACCGGCCGGGCCCGATCGGCCCCTTGCGGGCGGAGTTCGTCCGGACGATCATGGTCGGACCGGGCGGGACGATCGATCCCCGCCGAGTGAAACCCTATCGAATGGAGGATTCCGCACGATGACCCACACGATCGCATTTTTGATCGTCCTGATCTCCGCCGCGTCCGTCGCCATGATGATGGCCCCGGCCGAACGGGCCGAGGCGGCTGAGGCGGCCGGAGCCGCCGGCCCGCAGGTCGGGCACATGGTCTACTTCAAGTTGAAGGACGCCTCGGGTGCCTCCAGGGCAAGGCTGGTCGCCGCCTGCAAGCTCCTCCTGACCGGCCACGAGGGAACCGTCTACTTCGCCGCCGGCACCCTCGCCGGAGACCTGAAGCGCCCCGTCAACGACCAGGACTTCGACGTCGCGCTCCACCTCGTCTTCGCCAGCAAGGAGGCACACGATAAATATCAGGACCACCCCCGCCACCTGAAGTTCGTCGAGGAGAACCGGGAAAACTGGGAAAAGGTCCGCGTCTTCGACTCCTACATCCTGCCGATCGCCGCGCAGGGGGCGTCGCGGGCGCCCGCGATCGCCGAGTGAGCGAAGGCGCCGGCCGCGCCGTCGAGGGAGGTTCCGATGAGTCTCCCGTCAAACGAGGGCGAGAATCGATCGGGCCCGGCGGCCGGCGCCGGCGCCGAGGCCGAGCGGAAGTTCGAGGCGACCGACCTCAACCAGGTCGCGGCGCGGATGGATCAATTCTCCTACAAGGAGGCGGGGAACGAGGTCACGCTCGTGATGCGCTTCGATCCCGAGGACCCTCAATGAGAGGCGGGCTCCTCGATCCAGTCCTCATAACAGGCCGTGCAGAGGTGGAAGACCACCCGGCGATGGACCTGGTCGCGCGCTTGCCCCTCATCGAGGCCCCCAAGCTGCGCGACCAGCCGACGGATCTCGGCGCCGACGTCCTGGGCGAGGTCGCGCTCGTCGAAGACGGGCGGATAGGGATCGGCCACGGCGACGACCGAGACCGCGTACAGCTCGCCCCGCCCGGGGACCAGCTCGCGCCCGCATCGGCGGCAGGAGATCGTCGGGGATGATGAAACCCGACCGTCGAACATGGGTCGATCTCTTAAGGCCCCCCGGCCCATGCACGGGCCGGATCTCTCCGTGTTAGGATAAGACGAATGAGGCTGTTCGTCGAGACTCGGGGCTTCACCCGGTGGGTGGGAGAGACGTGGTCGGACGAGGATCTCGCGGGCCTGCAAAGGGATCTCCTGGACGCCCCCGAGCGCGGAGCCGTCATCCCGGGCTGCGGAGGTCTCCGCAAGTTGCGAGTGGCTGATCCGAGACGGGGTCAGGGAAAAAGGGGCGGCGCCCGAGTGATCTATCTGCACGTCCCCGAGGCAGGCGTCTTCTTCCTGATTCATGCCTACAGCAAGGGAGAGTCCGAGGATCTCTCGGCCGATCAGAAGAGGGTGCTGGCAGAATTAGCAGGGGAGTTCCGGCGAGAGGCGATCGCCTGGGCGAAGCGACCTCGCCGACGGGGATAGGGGCGTTGGAGATGGCGAATCGGGAAGCCGGGGGCCTGTTCGAGTCGTTGAAAGACGGCCTTCAGGAAGGCATCGATTTCTTCCGGGGTGAGATCGATCTCAGGGTGACCGCCTTGCCCGAGCCTCCCCCGGAGGTCACTGCCGAGGGACTGGCCGCGCTGAGGCGAAGGACCGAACTATCCCCTTCCGCATTCGCTCGCCTGCTAAACGTCTCCACGAGGACCGTTCAGAGCTGGGAGCGGGGCCGGCGCAGGCCGGCCCAGGCCACGCTCCGGCTGATCCAGGTGCTCGCCGAGGAGCCCGCGAGCGTCTTCCAGGCGGCCGGCCTTCCCTGGCCCTCGCCCGGTAAGGATTCGCGCCCCCCAGGCGGAAAGGCGAAGCCGGCGCCCCGCTGAAATCCCCGGAGATTCACGGCTGCGTGGGCTTCTCGCGGACGAACGTCCGAAGCGTCCAGCCGCTCCCCTTCTCGGACCGAAACTCCGACGGCCGGGGCTTCCCTGGCCCGGCCATGCAGATCGTCAGCCGGTCTCCTTCGAGCTTGTAGATCCCCAGCACCCGCTCACCGCGGTTCTGGCCGCCGTCGGGGATCACGTCGATCGCCTTCGGCTCGCGCGACGGGTCCAGCTCGATCCGCGTCCCGGCGAACGACTTCCCGTCCCGCTTCCAGACAACATGATCGCCCGAGACGGTCCGGGTGATCGATCGCGCCAGGTCGGCCGGCGCCTCCTGACCGTCGTAGATCGAGGTCGAGGTCCGCCAGACGCCCTGCTGACGATCCAGCTCCTCGCGGGCCGGCTCTCCCATCACAGGCGACCACGCGACCAGCATCAGGAAGAAGCAAACGCGGGTCAGCATGCGACGGACCTCTTTCCTCGATCGACGACCAACGCCTTCACTCAGTCCATCAGCACCATCGAAAGCTGCCGCTGGTATTCGGTCACCAGCTCGGAGTCGGGCGGGAGGACCTGGAACATCGCGATCATCGTCTTTCGGGCGCGGTCGCCAATCTCCTGGCGTCGGTGATGCTCGACCAGTTCGAGGCAGATCGCCAGGGCGTCGCTGTACTGCCCGGCGGCCGCGAGAGCCTCGGCAAGCTGGAACTTCCGCTCCGGGTCATTCGGCGCCTGCGCCAGTGCCGATCGGGCGGCCTCGACCCCGCCGCCGGCCTCGCGCCCCTGGAGCCGGAGGACCGCCTCGGCCTTCAGCCGCTCGGCCTCGGGTTCGAGATAGCCCAGCCGCGACTCCAGGTCTTCCAGCCGCGCGAGCGCCTCATCGGGACGGTCGGCAGCGATCGCGATCCGGGCCAGACCAAGCTGCGCCGGGACAAGTTCGGGATCGAGCGAGAGCGCCGTCTCGTACTGCGCCGCGGCGGCCTTCGGGTCCTCTGATTCGAGTCGACGCGCCTCCGCCGCAATCCGATCGGCGGGCGACGGAACCAACCGGTCGAGCCAGGCTCGGAGCGCCGACTCCGGCTGCACCCCGACGAAGCCGTCCACCGGCCGGCCATCCTTGACCGCGAAAACCGCCGGGATCGACCGAACACCGAACTCGCCGGCCAGCTCGGGTGCCTTCTCGGTGTCCACCTTCGCCAGCACGAACTGCCCGCCGTAGTCGGCCGCGAGCCGCTCCAGCACCGGGCCGAGCATCCGACACGGGCCGCACCACTCCGCCCAGAAATCGATCACGACCGGCACCTCGGCCGATCGCTCGATCACCTCACGCTCAAAATTCGCCGCCGTGACCTCCACCACCCATTCCGACGCCCTCGACTCCTCGCTCATCGGTCGAATTCCCTCGCCTGGCTTCGGTCGTATCCCCGTGAAGACCGTCCGATCCGCGTCAACTTGCCAGCTCGGCTGTCGCCGGGGACGCCCTTCTGACGTATTCCATCATAGAAGAACGATCTCGCCGCGGGAACGCACCCGTCCGAGATCGAGCCGACCCCGCCCTTCCGGCCCGGTCGGCGACCGATCGACCGGCCGATCGATCGATTCTCCCATTGATGGGACGATCGACCGGCCCAAGAACATTCCGACCTAATCCCGTCGTCACGATTCGCGACCGGTCCGGTCGGCTTCGATCCACCTGGAAGATCCCGGGACTCATCCCGGCGATCGATCGACAGCATGGAGGATAGCCGCTATGTTGGTACTCACCCGGAAGCACGGCGAAAAGATCCGGATCGGCAACGACATCACCATCACTGTGGTTGACATCGGCAAGGCCCGCGTCAAACTGGGGATCGAGGCGCCGGCCGGCCATCGCATCCTCCGGAGCGAGCTGATCGTCAAGCTGGAGTCGGCCTCCGACGACGACGACGCCCCGGCCCTCTCGCGTGCCCTCGGCTTCAACGAGCCAGCGTTCGCCGGTCTTTGCGGCGCGGGCGCCCGGGCCTGATCGAGGTCGGGCACCTCAACCAACCGATCGACCCGCGCGGGAACCTCGCATGCGACGAATCCGGACAGCTCTCATCGGCTGTGGCAAGGTCGGATCGGCGCACGCGCAGGCCCTCGCAACGCTCGAAGAGTCGGAGCTGGTCGGATTCTGCGATGTCGACCCC
>DAIDJI010000311.1 GCA_027451455.1 Planctomycetales bacterium
GTTCCGCCAGCCGAAGGTGGTGGAACTGGCTCCGTCGGTCGCTCAGCACCGTCACAATCGCGATCCCGAGGCTCCCGCCCTCGTTTCGCAGCATGTTGAAGAGGCCGGTCGCCTTGTTGATCTGATCCCGAGGCAGGTAGAGATAGGCAGCGTTGTTCAGAGGGACGAACAACATTCCCACTCCCGCCATCTGAACACAGCGAGGAGCAATAAACATAAAGGGTGACGTGTAGAGATCCAGGTGGGCCTGCCAGTACGACGCCCCCGCCAGGCAGATCAGGCCGAAGGGGATGATGTACCGGGCGTCGACCTTGTGCCCCAGCAAAAATCCGACCACCGGCATCATCGCCATCGTGAAGAACGCTGACGGTGAGAGAACCAGGCCCGCTCGGAAGGCATCGTAGCCGAAGAGTTCCTGGAGCATCTGCGGCGTGTCGACATTCGCCCCGTAGAGTACGGCAAACGAAATGTAAAGGATCAGTCCGCAGGCGAGGAAGTTCCGCTCGCCCAGCAGCCGTAGGTTGACCATCGGGTCGGGATGCCGGAGCTCCCAGATCGCGAACGCGGCCAGGCCGATCACCATTGCCGCGAAGAAGGTCTGCACCCGCCAGAACGGGTCGCCGAACCAGTCCCACTCCTGCCCCTTGGCGTACAGGACTTCGAGCGATCCCAGCCCGATCGAGACCAGCCCGAGGCCGATGTAGTCGATCCGAATCCCACGCTTCCAGTTCTTCCGGACTTCCTCGTCCATCCCGGGCGGGTCCCGGACAATCAGGCTCGTAAGGATCAGGGAAATGATCCCGATCGGAATGTTGATATAAAAGATCCAGCGCCACGAGTAATTGTCGCTGATATACCCGCCCAGCACCGGACCGAGGATCGGCGCCACAACGACCGCGACGCCGTACATCGCCATCGCCATCCCGAGCTGTCTCGGCGGGAAGGTATCCACGAGGATTCCCTGCTCCGATGGCTGTAATCCGCCGCCGCCAAGTCCCTGCAAGACCCGAAAGAAAATCAGGAGCTCGATATTCGGTGCCGCACCGCAGAGGGCCGAGCTAACGGTAAAAAGCAACACGCAGGTCATGTAGAACCGCTTGCGGCCCATCAGTCCCATTAGCCAGCCCGAGAGCGGCAGGACAATAGCGTTGGCGACGAGGTAGCTCGTCAGCACCCAGGTCGCCTGGCTCCGTCCGACCGAGAGTCCACCCGAGATATAGGGCAGCGCAACGTTGGCGATTGAGGTATCTAGAACCTCCATGAACGTCGCCAGTGTGACTGTCAGCGCGACGATCCAGTGATTGATGGGTGCCCGGACCTTCGGGCCGTCGGGGCCTGCGCTCATGGCACCCTCGCCTGCGATCCTGCCTCGCGGTTCCCAGGCCGCGATCCGGCCGGTCCTCCGCCGACGTCCGGCGGCCTCAGCCGGCCGAAGGTGTGCAGCCGCTCGCCGGCGCCGGGACCGCTCGGCTGCTCCCTGTACCGGACGTAAGGAACGACCGAGAGCCCGGCGAAGAGCGGTGTCTCGTCCGGGTTCGGCTCGGTCAGCTCGATTCGGATTGGCAGTCGCTGTGTCACTTTCACGTAGTTCCCGGTCGCGTTCTCGGGGGGCAGGAGCGATTGCGAGAGTCCCGTCCCCGGGCTGAAACCGGCCACCCTGCCGTGAAAGACCCGGTGCGGATAGGCATCCACGTACAGGTCGACCCGCATTCCGATTCGGATCTCATCAATCTGCGTCTCTTTATAATTGGCGGCGATCCAGACATAAGTCGGTCGGATCGACAGTAGGGTCTGACCCGGCTCGACGCGATTGCCGGGATTGACCTGCCGTCCCTGGATGTAGCCGGAAACCTCGGCACGGACCTCCGTCCATCGAAGATCGAGCCGGGCTCGGTCAAGCTGCCTTTCCGCCCGAGCGACTGCCGCGCGCGCCACCTGGACCGCGGGCGCCTTCTCGATCACTCCTTCGAGACCCTCACCGGCGGATTTATCCCCTTCGGGCCGAAGGAAGTCGTCGAACGCCCGGGCCTGCGAGGCGTCCTTTGGGTCGAACGGGATACCAACCTCCGCCAGGCTCGACGCAATCTCGCTGACTGCCGACTGGACAGTTGACTGCTGGTTCTCGAGTTCCTTCGGGATTTTGAGCGGGTCGTCGTAATCGGGTGGTAGGCCAAGCTGGGCACGGGTTTCCTGGATTTCGGCCCACGCTTCTTTTTCCTGTTCGGCGGTTACCTTGAGCGTGTTGTTCCGCTGATCGAGTTCCGACTGGCTGGCCGATCCGCGCCTCACCAGGTTCTCGATCCGGCGCTGGTCGACATCGGCGAGCCAGCGGCTCGACTGCCGTGCCTTCAGCGTTGCGACCTGGGCCCGAAGGGTTGCAATCTGCCCACGCAGGGTTTCCTGAGCGTTCCTTCGTCGATAATAGGCGGCCCGGGCCCGAGCGATCTGTGACTGGACGCTGGACCTTGCTCGAACGACGTTTGCCCGAGCCTCCTCGTATGCTGCCTCGGCCTGGCTGAAGGCCACCTCGAACGGCTCGCGGTCGATTTTCAGGAGAAGCTGGCCTGGCCAGACCCGATCGTTCTGGTCGACCATCACCTCAGTAACCAGGCCCTCGATCCTCGGGCTAACGTTGGTGATGTGCCCCTGTACGAACGCGTCGTCGGTGGAGACGGATTCGAGTTGATAGCGGACCCAGGGTCGTCCCCAGTGCCATCCGGCCGAGAGGATCACGAGCGCGATCAGGCCGATGACGATCCAGCGGACCGGGTGCCGTTTGGGCCTCGATCGCTCTGGAGTGGCCGGATGCCCCTCGGAAATCAGGCGTGTCCCGCCCGGATCGACCACGACCTCGGAATCGACCGGGAGCCGAGACGTCCACCGGTCTCGATCGCCTTGCGCCGACGGCGAGAGACCTGCTTCCTCAACGGCCCCGTTGCGGGCCGCTCCGTTCTGATCGGCCATGGTTGCGACGGAGACCCGCGACCGGTTTCGCCCGAAGCAGCCGACGAGGACCTCCCGATCTCCTCGATTCTCTGTTATGTGAGAACGTAATGGTCGACGTGAGCGAGGAGCAATCGGTGTGCCGAGATCAGGACCGGCTCAACGGCGGAGCCGCTCGGAGAGTTGTCGAACGGCTATGTCAGCGGGGGCGAGGCGGAGGGCCTGTTCGGCGGCCGATCGGGCGTCGGCGGTCCGATGGCCAGCCTCCAGGACAAGGGCGAGCTGATAATAAACATCCGGTCGATCGGGGAGCCGACGCGTGGCGTCTTTGAGGTCGGCGATCGCCTCCGGGATGTGATGCAATTTGGCGTGGGCCAGGCCGCGGAGGACGCGAACCTCGCCGTCTGTGGGCGCCAGTTCGACGGCCTGATCGAGACGAACGAGGGCCTGATCGGGCTGGTTGCGGCCCAGCTGAATGGCCGCGACCCGTGCGATCGTGGCGACGTCGTTCGGGTCGGCCTCCAGGGCGCGGAAGTAGGCGGCGAGCGCTTCGTCGACCTGCCCGACAGCCTCGCGCGCCTGGCCGAGGAAGAAGTAGGCGCGGGGACGTCGGGGGTCGATGGCGATCGCCATCTCAAACCGCTTCAGGGCGTTGATGGTGTCGCCGCGCTGGGCTTCGATCTGTCCGAGGCCGAGCATTGCATCGACGTAGTCGGGATCACGCGCGAGCGCTGCCTGGAACAGGCTCTCGGCCTCGGCCGACCGGCCCTGATGCATCAAGACGGTCCCCAGTCGTTGGAGCGCCTCGGGTGAGTCGGGCTCCTCGTTGACCAGCGAGACAAGATCGCAGCGCGCCGACTCGTAGTCGCCGCTGTCGATCTCGGCCTGCGCCTTCTCGCTTATCTGCCGGATGTGTTCGAGTTTCTGTGGAGGGATCGGATTGGGGTCGTTGCGGAAGCGCAGGCCGATCCGGCCGCAGCCCGCCGCCTGGACGAGCGCGGCGGTCAGCAACCAGGCGGACACGAACGACCGCCTTCCCATTCGCCCCATCCTCTTTCGGCCCGTGTCTGCTCCCACCGACAATCGCCCGGAAGTTACGCCAACCCCCCGGGTCGGTCAATGTCGGATCGGCCGACGTTCCGCTGTTCCCCTTTCCTGGCGGCCGACTTCCCGAGAGCTTATCATCGGGTCAGGCCCGAATCGGACGCGACGAGAGGAGAGATCTCCCATGGCCTCGGTCACTCAGAATCGAATCCCCCCGCTCGAGAACGGCGACCGCCTCAGCCGCGACGAGTTCGAGCGGCGATACGACGCGATGCCCCACGTCACGAAAGCCGAGCTGATCGAAGGAGTTGTCTACATGCCATCGCCCGTACGGGCCACTCAGCATGGAAATCCCCATTTCAAACTGATCGGCTGGCTCAGCCACTACCAATCCGCTACACCGGGCGTCGAGGGATTCGATAATGCGAGCATCCGGCTCGACCTCGAGAACATGCCCCAGCCAGACGTCTGCCTCTTCATCGATCCGTCCCTCGGCGGCCAGGCGCGGATCTCCGAGGACGACTCCATCGAGGACGCCCCCGAATTCATCGGCGAGGTGGCCGCGAGCAGCGTCAGTTACGACACGACGACAAAGCTCCAGGTCTATCGACGCAACGGCGTACGCGAATACCTCATCTGGCGTGTCCAGGACCGGGCAATCGACTGGTATGTCCTGAGGGGGAACCTGTTCGTCCAGCAAGAACCCGACGCCGACGGCCTGTACCGAAGCGAGGTCTTCCCCGGCCTCTGGCTCGACCCATCAGCGCTGATCCGGGGCGACACCGCCGCGGTGCGCGCCGCCCAGGAACGAGGGCTCGCCAGCCCCGAACATGCCGATTTCGTCAGGCAATTCGCCGCCAGGAACCCCTCATGAGTTCTTCGATGGGAGCGAATCCATTCGCCATGCGAGAGATCGACGCGGGGACCGCCGCCGACTACCTGCGCGAGCACGGGCACGTCCCGGTAGGGGCAAGGGTCCACGTCACCGAGCTCTCGGGCGGTGTCTCGAATATCGTCCTGCGGGCGGAGATCGAGGGCCGGCCTCCTTTCGTCATCAAGCAATGTCGCGAGCGGTTGCGGGTCCCGATGGAATGGCTCGCGCCGCTCGATCGGATCTGGACCGAGACCGCCACGTTGAACGTCCTGGGCGAGATCCTGCCCGAGGGGACGGTCCCTCGCGTCCTCTTTGAGGACCGGCCCAACTACCTCTTCGCGATGACCTGCGCGCCCGACGAGGCGGTCACCTGGAAATCGATGCTGATGGAGGGCCGGATCGATCCGGAGATTGCCGGCCGACTCGGCGAGATGCTGGGGACGATCCACACCGAGGGCGCACACCATCCTGACCTGCGCAGGACCCTCGCGGATACAAGCCTCTTCGATTCGCTTCGGATCGATCCCTACTACCGGACGGTCGCGCAGCGACATCCCGACCTCGCCCCTTTGATCGCCTCGCTGATCGAATCGATGGCGGCCCCGCCCGGCGGCCGAACCCTCGTCCTCGGCGACTTCAGCCCGAAGAATATCCTGGTTCACGACGCGGGCCTGATTCTGCTGGACTTCGAATGCGCCCACGCCGGAGACCCGGCCTTCGACCTGGGTTTCTTCCTGACGCACCTGCTGATGAAGGAGGTCCGCGCGATTGCCACGGGCGCCTCGGCTCGTTACCTGGGCCTTACTCGCGACTTCTGGGATGCCTACCTCAAGCGGCGGGCGCTCGGACCCGTCGGGATTGCCGAATTGATCCAACGGGCGAACTGGCACACCTCTACGTGCTGTCTGGCGAGGGTCGACGGCAAGAGCCCGGTCGAATACCTCGACGAGCATGGCCAGGCGATGGCCCGATCGTTCGCCCGACGGGCGCTGCACGAGGCCCCGAGATCGTGGGGCGACTTCATTCACTTATTCGTGGACGAGACTCAGGGAGCGACGGAATGGCGACCTTGAAGGTTTTGAAGGCGCGGCAGGTACTCGACTCGCGCGGGCGTCCAACGGTCGAGGTCGATGCGATCGCCTCGACCGGCGCGATCGGCCGCGCGATCGTTCCCTCGGGTGCCAGCACGGGACGCCACGAGGCGATCGAGCTTCGCGATGCCGATAGCCCGCGCTACGGCGGACTCGGTGTGATGCAGGCCGTCGAGAACGTGGCTCAACATATCGCGCCCAAGGTGATCGGCTTCGACCTCGACGATCAGCCCGGTCTCGACGCCCGCCTGATCGCGCTGGACGGCACACCGAATAAGTCCCGGCTCGGAGCGAACGCCGTTCTCGGCGTCTCGCTCGCCGTGGCGCACGCGGCGGCCCTGGCGCGCGGCGAGGAGTTATTCGTCCACCTCAATCGCCTCTGGAACTACCGGCTCGCGAAGGAGGGAATCCAGCCCGATCCTTCAACGATGCCGATGCCGATGGTCAACATGATCTCCGGCGGCCTCCACGCCGGCGGCAACCTCGATATCCAGGATGTTTTGCTCATACCGACTGCCGCGACGAGTTACAGCGAGGCGCTCGAGCAAATTGTAAGGCTCTACCGCGTCGTCGGCACGATCCTTCGGAAGGCCGGCCACGAATCGGTGCTGGTGGGCGACGAGGGCGGATACGGTCCAAAGCTTCGCGACGCCGACGAGGCGTTCCAGATCGTCACCGAGGCGATCGTCGCCTGTGGGCTGGAGCCAGGCCGAGACGCGGCGATCGCGCTCGACGTCGCCTCGACCCACTTCTTCGACCCGGAGCGCGGAA
>DAIDJI010000312.1 GCA_027451455.1 Planctomycetales bacterium
CGGATAGCCGGCCTCGGCAGCAAAGACGATGCCTTGCTCGATCTCGGTGACGACGACGCTGCGCGCGACGGGCTCGCCGATCTCGATCATTTTTTCTTTGAAAAGCTCGCGATCTTCGGCGAGTTTGATCGTCGCCACCGGCGTGCCCAATAATTGGACGCCGAACTTCTTCAGCACGCCGGCGTCGTCAAGCGCGACGGCCAGGTTGAGGCCGGTCTGGCCGCCGCGCCGGAAAACCCCGGCCTGCTCCTGCATCGCGCCCAGATCGAACTGGTCGACGGTCATCTCGCCGAGGCCATCAACTGGCTCGACCGCGCCGTCGTGGCCGACCCCTACCGACCGGAGGCCCTCTATCTTCGCGGCGTGACCCTGCAACGGCTGGATCGCACCAGTGAAGCCCAGCGCGACCTCGCCCGCGCCACCAAGCTGAACAAGGGACTCGCCGAGATGTCGTCCCTGAACGAGCAGGCCGAGCATGCCCCGCATGATGCCGACGTCCGTTACCGCCTGGGCAGGCTCTGCGTCGTGCTGGGAAAGCCCGAACTGGCCGCCTCCTGGTATCGGGCGGCGCTGTCGTGCGATCCCAATCACGCCGAGGCCCGGGTCGGGCTCAACGCCCTGGGGCCGCTGGACCGCGTCGGAGGGCTTCGGCCCTGACTCCCAGCGACCCGCGCTTTCGGTCGCCCTCGAACCCCGTCCCCGCTTTCGCCTCGGTCCAGAGCAGGCGAAAACACATCGGCCGCGTTTGGCGGGGTTACGGGCGCCGGATACGGATGTAGTGGTCGGACAGGTCCAGGTGGGAAGCCTCGTTCCGTTCGACGGGCATGTGGCAGGCGATACACCCTTTCGTCGAGTTCACGGGGCAGGCGCGAGCCCCTGGCCCGGTCTCGCTCCGGGGCCCCGGCGCTGGCTTGCCGGGGAGCGGTGCCGTCGCGGCCGAGTGGCAGGCGAGGCATTTGGCCTCGTACTCCGCCGTCGAGGTGGATCGGGCGTCCCGATGAGGGTCGTGGCAGGTCACGCACCCGAACGCCCCGCCACTCTCGGTATTGCACCGGCTCCAGGCCCATCCTGCGCCCTGCGAACGGATCCAGTAGGGGTTCTCGCGATCGTCGCGCCGGGCGTAGCTCCGGTCGAGGATGTGGCAATCGTTGCACTGCCGCTCTGAGACCGCCCGCGGCGAGGCGTCGGCGGGGCTGACGATCGCCAGGTCCGGGAGGCCGGCCGCGATCGCCGCAAGATGATGCGCCCCGGGACCGTGGCACCGCTCGCAACCAATGGCGCGGTCGGCCGTCTCCGGGCCGATCCGCTCACGCCCCGCACGAGGGAAGGTAACGTGGCAATACAGGCACTTGATCACGTCATCGCAGACGCTGATCGGTCGGCCGCGGAAGTCCTCGGCGTGGGCCGGCTCCTCCAGGTTGAGCAACGTCCGATCCCAGCCCTTGCCGGCCGCCGTCTGATAATACGAGAGTCGGAGAATGCGATGGCGTTCGTTCGCGTCGCGACCGACCATCGTCAGGTAGCGGTCGCTGGACCCGAACGCATATTCGATGACGGCACGGAAGACGCGCTCGCCGACACGCGTTTCCTCGCAGAGCCTGCCGTCGGTCTCCTGGATCGTGTGAGTGACCCCGGGATCGGTGGGGTCGGGCAACGGCCGGTCCGGGCGTGGCAGCGACCGGAGTTGCTCTCCTCGGTAGTAGGTCCGGGTGTGCCGGCTGGCGAGCGAATCCTGGAAGACAGACGGGTGGCACGGCTGGCAGCGGGCCTCACCGACATAGGGGCCTGGCTCTTCCTCCAGGAGGTGGTCCTTGCGGTACGCCCCGGCACGAGCGATCATCGCCCGGGCCCGGGCATTATCCCCTTCCTGGAGGAAGGCCCGGCTGAGCAGCCAGGAGACTTCGCGGTCGGCCTGATGGGCCGGGATCGACTCCAGGACCTCGCGGCCTTCTGTGGGTCGGCCCGCCCGCAGGAAGGTCCGGGCGATCGACTTGCGGAACTGGGTCGGCTCGCGGGTGTTGTCGAGCTCCCTGGGATCCCGACGCATGACGCGGCGGAACGACTCGGTGGCCGCAGCGATGTCGTTCTGTGCGATCCGGATCGAGCCGAGCATCAGGTCGCCCCGCGACTCCCAGCCCGGCTGGCGGCGAAGCCGCTCGGCGGCCTGGGCCGCCTGGTCGATCGGATGGCGCTGGAGGTGCTCGAGCGCGCGCGGCCGGCCTCCCTGCTCGCTGAAGAGGTGGATCAGCTCTTCGAGAATCTCGGGAGAAACCCGGTCGGCTTCGAGGGCCTTCTCCCAGGCCAGTAGGGCCTCGTCCGGCTGCCCGCGGCGGTCCAGGGCGATGCCCCGGAGCAGGTCGTCCTCGGCCTCGATGGCCTCGGCGCCGAGGCGTCGGGTGTAGATTGCCAGGGCGAGATCGTCGCGTCCCATTCGGATCGACGATCGCGCCAGGAGCCGCAGCGCGGCCGGATCAAGCTCGCGTGCCTTGAGGACCTGGCGTGCGGACTCCGCCGCCGTGGACCACTCGCCCCGATGATAGGCGTCGCGACCTTGCGCCAACGGGTCGGGGAACGGGCGGATCCATGCCGTCCACAGCCCAATCGCACCTCCGACGAGGACCAGCAGCGCCGCGACGATCACGAATCGCGTGGCCCGTCGCTTCCCACCGACTGCTCCCGGCATACCCTGCTTCCCCGTACCTACCCGGGGCCTCGGTTTCGGTCGGACGTCCCGACTCACCGATCCGTGCCGGTGGCCCGTGGTCGTCACGCCCCCGCGTCCTCGTCAGAAGCCCGCTCATGGTGTCGGATCCAGGCAGGAGGGCGAGGCTTCGACCGAACCGCGCGTCCCGGCTCGGCGGAAGCCTCGACCTCCCAGAAAACCGGAGAGCCTCCGCGGGCAAGTCTCTCAGTCCTTCAGCTCGATGTTAATGGTATTGTCCCCCTCCCGCACTGTGTATCGGAGCGGCGACTTCTCGGCAGTGCCGAATTTTTCCGGGACCGCGTTCTTGGGCAGTTCGTACTTGATCTGACCGTACTGGTCGGGTTTGGGCATCTCGCCCGTCTGGGCCGTGACCGTGACGACGTGCTGGCCCAGAATCGCACCGTCGCCGGTGTCGAATGTCGTCAGCTCATAGCTACCATTGGAATTGATCTCGCCGGTGGCGTTCTGCCCCGTTTCACCTCCCTTGCCCATAACGGGAGTGAACACGATGTGGCCGGTATCAAGCGGTTTGCCCTTGTAGGTGACCGTGCCGTGCACCTTGCCCAGCTTCGGCAAGTCCGGATCGTGGGAGCAGCCGCCGAATGGGAGCAAGAGGCCAAGGCCGGCCACGAGCGTGATCGGGATTCGGACAGACATCGGGATTACCTCGCGGTCAGAGTGGGGACGAGACTGCGGGGAGGGCCCATCAAGCCGAGAATGCATCAACAACTGGAGTATTCACCGTGATCATCCCCGGCCGGGATTCGCTGCCGATCCGCCCGCCCGCTGGCGCCGGGACGGATCGGAATTCCGGAGTGGGCTCAGGATTTCTTGTCCGCGGCCGGCTCCGGATTGGTCAGATTGTAAGGAGGCTGGTTGAGTACCTGTTCGAACTCGCGGACGGCATCCGGATCCTTCTCACGGTAAGGGTTCAGGATCGCGTTGGCCTGCTCGTGGATATAGCGATTGCGCCGCTCGCGGATCTCGGCCACCTCGATCGGGATCAGGTCGTCGAAAGACACGGAAAAGCGCTTGTGGAAGTCGGGATGGAAGGCAGGACCGCCGGGCTTCCGTGCGGCGACTTCGGCCTTCAAGGGATCGATCTCGGCCCGGAGCTGCTTGCCCGTCCTGGCGGTCCATCTCCGGAACGTCTCGCGGAGATGGTCCATCTCTTCCCCCTCGGACAACCTGGGCATGGAGCGCGGGGCCGGGCCGGTCGATTTACCCGCGAGATAGGCCTCAGCGCGATCGAGAATCTGGAGCAGGTCCTCATCGTACTCGTAGTCGAGCGGCTGGAACCGGACCGTGGCGTCGTTGATCAGCGTGTTCAGGCGGTCGCCCAGTTCCTGGGACGCTCGTGAAACCGCCGGAGACTCCTGGGGAGTCGTCGGGCCGGGTGAGGAGCGATTCCCCCGCTGGACCGGGGGCGGCTCCAAACCGCCGCACCCGAACAACCAGGATAGCGAGATCCCGGCGGCGAGTGGAAAGGCGAAGAGGACACGAATCCGCACGGCAGCCTCCCTCGGCGTGGAGACGGAGAATCGGGGCCGGTCGAGGCGGGCTCATTCGACCTGCGGTCGAACGGCAGGGTCGCGCACCGCCCCAACCGACCACTCGCTGGGCCCAGGAACGGCCATCGATCCGGTATTCGGACCCGGCTCAGTAGGAATCCGAGCTGAGAACCTCTCCCATGTTCCGCGTGCTCAGCGAACGGTAAGTGACGCGATTCACGGTGCACTTGATCGCATGGACCGAGCCGTCGCAGAACAGGAAATTAACGATGCCCGGGTGCATGCTCCGGAAACCAAAACCGACCCGCCAGTTCCGGCTATCGGTCGGGGAGCCGGCGTTGCCGTTGTGTTGCGTGACGCGCATGTAGCAGATCGGGCAGGATGTGCCGCAGGTGGTCCCATTGGGGTTGGGCCAGGTCCACCAGTCGCAGCTCTCAAACAGGGTCTCGCCAGCGGCGAACGTGTTGCTCGTACCGTCGGTGATGTCGCGGATCGACGTTGTACCACCCGAGCGGCACATGATCCCGGTCTGGGTGTTGTATTCGCCGAATCCGTTGGCCCGAGAGTAGGGAAGATTCGGGAACTGCCACCAGGTCGGGCAGTCGTTGTAGTTGTCGCCGAAGTTCCCCACATAGCTAAGCTTCGGCCCCGAATTGTTGTTGACACCCACGCCCTGGTCGACACGGGGGTAATTGGAGAAGCTGGGCGATGGATCGCTCGGGCACATCAACACATTAATTGGAGTCATGGTCGCGGTTGCGTTGTACGGCCCGCAATTCCCGAGTTGCAGCGTGGACGTGCCGCTGACGTACACGGGACCGCCCACCGCGAGCGAGAAATTCATCGCGTTGTAGACCGCCGTCTGCTCGATGTAGGGCAGAATCATCGAGAACCAACTATGCCGGTTGGCACGGTCGATTGTCCCATCGGGATTCTTCGTGTCCCGCCAGAACGATGTCGGGAAGGAGCCGACCGCATCGTGGTAATTGTGCAACGCGACGCCAAGTTGCTTCATGTTGTTCGTGCACTGGGCACGACGGGCGGCCTCACGCGCCGCCTGAACGGCCGGCAGCAGCAGCGCAATCAACACGGCAATGATGGCGATCACCACCAGCAATTCGATCAGCGTGAAGCCGATCGGTTGCCGCCGGTTACGAGAGACGTACCGGCGCAGCATCGAAAGGGTCCTCATGATAAGCACCCCGAATCGAAATTAGGATTTGCGTTTGGAGTTGTCGATTTGAGCGAGGCCCCGCTGATCAGGAAGCGGAGCACGACCCATTTAGGATGATGCCCGTCCCCTCAGTGACTGTCAACAAAAAAAATATGGAAAACCGTCAAAGGGATAACGAATACTTTCGGGGTCTTCTCCAGCCGCAACATGGCCCGATCGGGGTGGGCTCGGGAGGTCTGCGATGCGAGCGTGCTCCTGGCCGTCCGGACCCATCGCCACCACGATCACGTCGCCCGCCTCGACCCGGATCTGCAAGGGCAAGCATTCGAAAGCGCGCGGCATGGCCAGCAGGTCGAACCGGTGAGTCACGACGAGATGGTCACCCATCGCGACGTTCTGAATCCCACGCAGTCCATGGTCTTCCACTCGCCTTCGTTCCTGTCGAATCCAAAACTTTGTGGAATCACGATATGCGGAAATCGGGATTTTCGCTTCGGCTGGGCCCATCGCACCGACTCGTGATGGTGGGTGGCCTCGGCCCTCAATCGCGGGTCAATTGGCTCTCGTTCGACCGCATCCGGCCGGCTGCGGAGTGACTGTTATTCTCGGCCGGTGAGCGGGTACGATGGGCCGCGGGATCGAGGAGCGTGCAACAGTCGCGGTGGCGCTAGCCGCGATCATCTGATCCGTGTGGACGGCATATCCCTCGATCCGGGAGGGATGCGAGATGGTGCGCGGCGGTCGTTGTCGGTGGGGTGTGGGCGCCGTCGGCCTGGTCGTCGGATGGGTCCTGAGCGGAACGCTCGCAAGGGCCGATGTGGAGCCGCCGGTTGTCTTCCGGGCGTCGGACCGGATCGGGCCCGGTGATGTTGTCTCGCTGCACGGTGGCGGACTCGCCGGAACCGAGGCCATTCTGGCCTGGCGGCTCGCCGACGGCAACCCGGGCCCACCCCCGTCCAGACCGCTCAAGGACCTGATCGCGCCGGCCTCCACTTCCCGCCTCAAGGCGATCCAGGCGAGCGAGGGCTCGGTCAAGTGCGTCCTCCCAGCGACCTTCCAGCCCGGGGTGTTCGCGGTGCAGGTCGCGGCCGGCCGTTCCCTGGGACAGGTCCGGCTGATCAACCGGCCCGAATTGTGGTTCGTTCAGCCGACGATCCTCCGACCGGGCCTCGCCGTCCATCAGCTCCCGCCGGGCTCAGAAATCCAGCTCGTCGGCAAGGGGCTGACCGTGGCGGGCGACTCCGCGCCCCGGCCGAGGATCGCCCTGCGAGCCCGGTCCGGCGGTCGGGTCGTCGAGATCCGCCCGTCTCGCGCGGAGCCCTACTCGATCG
>DAIDJI010000313.1 GCA_027451455.1 Planctomycetales bacterium
ATCGAGTTGCAAGGCGCGCACCAACCCGACCAGTTGCGACTCGCCGCCGGAGAGGTCGCGGGCGTTCTTGGTGAGGAACCCGGCCTCGCGACCGAGCCGTTGAAGCATCGCCTCCACGCGCGCCGGGTCAAACGTCCGATCGCGATGGGCCCGCAACGTAAACGGGTATTGCAGATTCTCCTCGACGGTTCCCTCCATCAGCGACGGCCGCTGGTGAAGGTAGATCACCTGCCGACGATACGCCGGAACACCGTCGCCGCGGACCTCGCGACCCTGCCACTGAATCGATCCCTCATCAATCGGGTCGAGCCGGGCCACCGCCCGGAGCAACACCGACTTGCCGGACCCCGACGGCCCGAGCACGCCGAGCCGGTCACCAGGATTGACGGCGAGGTTGACGCCTCGGATCAGCCAGCCGTCGGCGCCTGGTCTCGGGTCGCGCCGGCCGATCTGGACGGCCTCGATCGCATGTCCATTTGCCATCGCTCGGTCGCCCCGAGGGTTTGCCTGGGTCACATGCCAGGGTTTGCGCGAACGAAAATCATTGCGAATGATTCTATCACACGAGACCAGACCCGGGCTTAGGACTTCGAGGC
Source organism: Planctomycetales bacterium (assembly GCA_027451455.1). Classification (GTDB taxonomy): domain Bacteria; phylum Planctomycetota; class Planctomycetia; order Isosphaerales; family Isosphaeraceae; genus JAKAUH01. The sequence goes on from DAIDJI010000313.1 coordinate 597, forward strand.
TTCCAGCCGGATCGCGCCGAGGTCGATCGGCTGGTCGCTCGATCCAACCGGGATCGGCCCGACGGTGAACTCACGACGCATCGAGGCCAGCGCCGCAAGCCCGGAGCGACGCATGAGCAAGCCTCCGGCCGGTCGCTTGTAGGCAACGATCCGAATTTCATAAGTACCGGGCTCGATCGACTCGATCCGGAACGAGCCGTTGGGTTCGACCCGAAAGAGGAAAGGGGGTGTCTTCGGATCGCCCGGCTTGATCGCCAGCTCACCCCGGCCGAAGAGGACATCGCCGATCCCGTCGGGTACGATCGCCTTGCCGACGATCGGTCGACCGTTCGCGCCGAGGATTAGCCGGACCGTCTTTCCCGGTTCGATCGACAGTTCCGCGGCCGGGCTTGCCCCTCTGTAGACGAATCCCTCTTCCCAGACGACCTGCCGCGAGAGCCGCGCCGGGCCGGGCGGGACGCATTCGAAGGCGAAGCGGCCGTCGCCGTCGGTCCGTGTCCATCCGCTCCAGAAGATCCGGTCGCGATGCGCCGACTCGTCGCGAGGATCGAGCACGACCGGCTCATTGGAGACGGGTCGCGAGCCGAACCGCAGGACGCCCTCAATCCGGCCCCACGGGCAGAGTGTCAGAGCCAGATCGCCCCTGGTTCTCGCATCGACGTCGACCCTGGCCACCCCGCGTTTGTGGAGAGCGACGACCGTGAACGGCGGTTTCGTCGCCGGGAGGTCGAACTGGCCGCTCGCCCAGGTTTTCGTCACCCAGATATCGTCGTTCCCGGACAACACCCGACCGTTCTGAATGGAGGCCGAACCCGATACACCGGTCGCTAGAACCACCTGTGCGCCCTCGATCGGAGTGCCGTCGGGGAGCCGGACTCTTCCCGAGAATCCGGGCCCGCGTTTGAGCGCGAAGGAGACGATCGATTCTCCCGTCTCCCTGTCAAACCGTTCCGAGACAGCCGGCTCATAGCCCTCGGCCTCGATCCGGATCAGGCGGTAGGGAATCGTCAGTTTCAACTCCATCTCGTAGGAAACGCCGAAGACCTCGCGGGCCAGGTCGTCGTACCAGAGAATTGGCCCACTCCCGCCCCATGAGCCGCCTGGGACGATCCGGAACGCCTTGATCGTTCTTCGGGTCTCGGCATCGGTGACCCGCCCACGCAGGTGCAACGGGCGGACGATCTGGAACGAGACCTCGGGCCCGTCGGGCCGCACTTGCTCGATACGATGGACACCCCGTTCATTCTGTTGCAACAGGAGGCTTACGACATCGGCGGGCGCTCCATCCCATCGGAATCGACCTTCGGCGTCGGTCCGATCGCTCCATTTTAGCGAGGCATGCCCGCGCCATTCGGCGACCTCGACCGGAGCGAAGGCCACCGGCTTGCCCTGGTGGTCAACGAGCCGGCCCCGGATCGTATGTCCCGGTCCGAGACGGAACTCGACCGGAGCCATTCCCGCCCGGATCGGAATCTTTTTCATCTCAGGCGCATGGCCGGCAGCCTCGACCGTGATCTGTGCCGGATCGACCAGGATCGGTTCCAGCAGGAATCGGCCGTCGGCATCGGTGGTCGCGTCGCGAATGCCGGTCTGGACGCGCCAGTCGATCGCCTACGAGACCCGGGCGCCGGCGATCGGCTGGCCTTTGTCGTCGAGGACGCGGCCGGTCACGGCGACGCCCGGCCCGATCGCGATCATCGCCGCAACGAAAGGGATCAAAGGAACCATGGATGAATCTCCGATGGCGACGAGGCCGGTCATTTCTTCGGGGCTTCCAGGCGGATCGATCCGAGGTCGATCGGCCGGTTGCCGGGACTCGATGGGACGACCAACTCCCGACGCGCCGAGGCGAGCCGGGTGGACCCGACGCCGTCCCGTCCCTGGCGCTCCTGGATGAAGAGGACCAGCTCGTAGGTGCCGGGCGGGACCCCCTCGATCCGGAACGTCCCGTCGGGGCGGACGCGGAAGTCCTGCGTCGGGACGTCGTCGCGCTCGATCCTCGGGGCCAGGTGGCAGTAGCCGGAGATCCAGGTGTGTGGGGCGATCCCTCCAGGAAGGATTGCCTTGCCGACGATCGCCCGACCGGTCGCGCCGAGGTCGATTCGAGTCGTCCCCGGCCTCGCTCCCACGATCGCCGAGGGATTGGCCCCCATCGCGACACCAGGGCCGCCGTCGACGCCCGTCCCGCGCGCGATCCGGATCGTCCCGGGCCGGACGCGGTCGAAGTCGAATCGGCCCTCGGCGTCGGTCATCGTCGTGTAGGACCAGGAGACCCCGTCGATCGGCGCGGGGCCGTCGATCCGGACCCGGCGCTCGAGGCCGATCCAGTGCCCCGGCGCCGGCCGACCATCGAGGACGAGCCGCCCCTCGACCCGCGCCCAGGGCTCGACCTTCAGCTCGACCGGCGCCTTCGGCTTCTCGGCGACCCGGATCAGGGCATACCCGCGATCGCCGATCGCCACGAGCGTGACGGGGAGGTCCTCGGCCGGAACCTTGAACCGGCCGTCGGTCTCGGTCGGATAGACGCGAAATCCGGAGGGAAACCGGCCGTTGTGCAGCCGGACCGGATGCGAGGGGCTGGCGCACGCCACCTCGGCGCCGGCCATCGGCGAGCCGTCGGCAAACCGGGCCACGCCCTCGATCCACCCGGTCGGCTGGAGCGCCACATGGGCGATCGCGTCTTCCTCGTCGCTCTTGATCCACGAGGAGACGGCGGGCCGATACCCGTCGGCCTCGATCCGAACGGCGAGGTACCGCGACCCTGCGGCCAGGGTCATCTCGTAAGAGAGGCCGGAGAACTCCCTGGCCTGCACCACCTGCCAGGCGATCTTCTCCCTGGAGTTGATCGGCGAACCACCCGGCACAACCTTGAACTTCTTGATGGGCCGGCCAGTCTGGGCGTCGAAAACCCGACCCCGAACGTGAACTGGCCGCGTCGCAATGAGGTCCTCTTCGAGACCATCAGGTGTGACCCGGTACAAGCTTTTTCCGGGAAAGTCGCTCGCCCCGACGTGAATGATGACGGGGTGAGCCGGCGCCCCGTCCCAGGCGAAGCGGCCGTCGGCATCCGTGCGCATTTCCCAGAAGGGGGGATGGTCCCCCGTCAAGGAGTACACCGAGATGGGCATCCGGGCAATCGGCTTGCCCCAGGTATCGTTAACCCGACCGCAGAGCCTGTGCCCCGGCCCGAGTCGGAACTCGACCGGCTCGGGCTTCTCTCGCACGGGTAGCGTCTTCGTCTCGGGGGCATGATGGGAATCCACGGCAACGAGTACGGTCGGGAGCCTGGTGACGCCCTCCAGCACGAACTGGCCATCAACGTCGGTCGTGGCCTCGTGTTTCGAAGGATAGAAGCGCAAGGCTCTCTCGGTCCACGAAACCCGGGCGCCGGTGATCGGTTTTCCATCCTGGTCAACAACGCGGCCCCTGACCCCACCGCCACGCGACGGTTCCTCAGCCTGCGCCTCCTGAAGCTGCACCGTCGCTGTCGCCACAACGACCGCCGTGAGCAACCAGGCCGGGAAGAACCCCGAGCGTCTGATCTCCATCATGATCGCGGCCCTCGGACGAGATCCGAGCGAATCTCTGGAAACGCAAAAGGCACGAAGCCCGATCGTAACGCCGAACCGAACGGCCCCTCATCGCAAGAGCCCCTGGAACACAATGATGGCGAGAACCCCCACCAGGAACAGGACGATCAGAAAGATCGGGATCAGGAACATCAGCCCGACGCACCGCGCCACGCGCTCGATCATCGGCATGGGATCGCCGACGGCCGCCCGCCGCCTGGCCTTCGTCGCGGTGAGGAGCATCGCCGGCAATGCCAGAATGATCAAAAATATCGCCACGCCCGGCGAATCGCGGAACAGGGCCATTGTCCCGGCGAACGCCGCGATCGCGATCATTCCCGAGGCGATGGTCGGGCGGCGACGCGGAGGCGAGGGGCGGCGATACCCGATCGGATACCGGTTCCAGTCGGGTCGCTGACAGAGCCAGCATTCCGACGACCCCATCGCATTGGGCGCTCCGCATTTCCAGCAGAGCGGCTCCGGTCCAGGGCTCGGCAATCGCGCGCTCATCGGCCGTCCTCACGCCATCGGACCTTGGTCGAGCCGAGGCAGCGGGTCGGCTCGAAGAAGGGGCTGCGCCGATCGCCCATCGGTGATTCCCCCGCGACGGCGTGAGCCGTCGAATACGAGGGAGATGGTCAAAGGGCCGCCTCGCGGGCCATCCGGAAGCCAGGCTTTCCGAAACGTGGACGCATCGCCTATCCTTTCATCCTAGAGTTGTCCGAGAAGGGACGTCAATCGGCGGATGTCGCGGGTCGCGGGGCGATTTCGAGGAAATCCGGACGGGGCAAGGCGCATCGGAGGCGCGGCCCGATCGATCCGGCCGAGCGGGAGGCGAGGCGTGTTGAATCGTCGCAAGTGGCTGAAGCGGGCGGGACTCTCGGCGTTCGGCGCGATGACCCTGGGCGGGGCCTACCCGTTTTTGGAGGCGAAATGGTGTCGCCTGGCGCGGCAGACGATCGCCGTGCCGAACCTCCCGCCCGCCTTCCGCGGGACGACCGTGGCGCTCCTGGCCGACGTCCACCACGGTCCGTTCGTGCCCCTGGGTTACGTCCGATCGATCGTCGCGATGACGAACTCGCTGAAGCCCGACATCGTCGCGCTGGCCGGCGATTACGTGCATCGATCGTCGGAGTACATCGCACCCGGAATCGAGGCGCTGGGGAAGCTCCGGGCGCGGATCGGACGGTTCGCGGTCCGGGGCAACCACGATAATCGGAGTTACACACCGATCACCCGGGCCGCGCTCGCCGACGCAAGGCTCCCCGACCTGAACAACGCGGGAATCTGGATCGAGCGCGGCGGCTCGCGTTTGCGGATCTGCGGAGTGGGCGATCTGTGGACGGACGGCCAGGACCTCTCCGCCGCCCTCGGCGACGCCCGGCAAAACGACGCGGCGATCCTGCTTTCGCACAATCCAGACTTCGTCGAGACGATTCGAGACGCCAGGGTCGGCCTGGTTCTGAGCGGCCACACCCACGGCGGACAGGTGGTCGTCCCAGGTTTCGGCGCCCCGGTCGTGCCGTCAGCGTACGGCCAGAAGTACCTGCACGGACTGGTGAAGGGTCCGGTGGCCCAGGTCTTCGTCACCCGGGGCGTCGGCACCGTCACCCCTCCCGTCCGGTTCCTCTGCCGGCCGGAAGTGGTTCTCATCACGCTGGCGTAAAGTGGATGGATTTGATAGGATGCGAGGCTGCTGGTGGGCTCGCTGGCCCGGGTCGGAGAAGTGGGGATGCAGCCAGGAGAAACGGCGACAGACAGCGAGTTTACGGCAAGCGGCGGTTTGAAAACGGGCTGCGTCCCCGTCTCGTCCCCGTTCGCTACGTCCCCGTCTCTTTGTTCTCGCGGTTTTCCGTTTCTCCGCAGCAGGATGATGCCATGCCGATGCAGACCGGCCTGAGCCGATCCAGCCAGGTCTTCCTGATGGTACGCTCCGTCAAGCGATCCGCCCTGCGCCGCCTGGTCAACGCGACCGCTCTGGCGTACTACGGGGGGATCGGCGACCACCTACTGCTCTCGACGCTCGCTCGTGAGTTGAAGCAACGGGGATGCCGATATGTGTTCATCATCAGCGATTATCCTGACCTGTTCCGGGGTAATGCCGACATCAACCGCGTGGCTCGCCCCGGAACGAAGCTCGCCTGGGCGTTCATGAAGATGGCCGGCGAGCGTACGATTCACCCCACCTACTTGATCAACCACGACCGGGGCGTGGATACACGCGATCAGCCCCCCGACCCCGCCGTGGCCTACATGTGCCGGATGGCCGGGATCACCGGCCGGGGCGCCCTGCGGCCTTACATCCACCTGTCGGAAGCCGAACTCGCCTGGGGCGCCCGCTTTCAGGGCTGCATTGCCCTCCAGAGCACCGGCGCCTCCGCCCTCTTTCCCGCCCCGAACAAGGAGTGGTATCCCGAGCGGTTCGCCGAGGTGCTGCTCGCGTGCGAAGCCGACTCGCGCGGCCGTGCGGGCCTCGAGTCGGGTGACTACCCGCAGCGCGAATATCTCGCCAGGGCGCAGAGCGCCGCGGCCGCCGCGAAACCCAA
>DAIDJI010000314.1 GCA_027451455.1 Planctomycetales bacterium
CCGATTCCCGCGACTCCGTGCGAGGGGACGCGTTGGCGCTCTTCCGACGCAGAGAGCGGCCCAGCCCGTCGGAGTATCTTTGCAGGCTGCGCGGGGGATCGGCTCAAGAGAACTTGGTGTGCTCGCTCCAATCGGAGGCCCAGCGGTTCGGGCTTGAGATGCCGCGGGAGGAATTGGGGGAGGCGTTCTCGTGTGTCCAGGAGGAGATCGGATGCCTCAAGGATCTGGCTGGCCCTGTCCTCGGCGGATTATTCGAGCGGGCCGTCGAAGTCGGCTTTACCGAGGTGCCGGCCGACCTGATCGTGCGATGCCTCGGAAGCGAACTGCATCCGGTGGGCTTCTCCGAAAGACCTCTGGAACACCTGATCAGAGAGCATATTGTCGTGACGGAGCGCGTGTGGGCGTATTGTCTGGATCGCTTCCGTCAGGGCGATGAACTCCCCGGGCGCCGCGTATCGATGAGGCTCGCGGAGTTGGTCGGCGACCGTCTTCTCTCCCTGATACGGCCGGAATCGGCGGCCGGTGAGGCGGAGGGGCGATTCCTCGAAGCGACGCTCCGGTGGCTCTTCTACAATTGCGGTGAAAGGACCGCGTCCCGGCTTTCGGCATTCCGAGCGGCGGCGCCCACCATCGTCGATGACAGTTGGCTCCCGGTGCCGATAACGTTGCCTGCCCCCCTCGATCCCTTGGGAGCCGAGCGGGCGGCGCTTAAGGCGCTCGCCACCGGCCAAGAACCGGTCGAACGGGCCTGGCGCTTGCTGATGTCGCTGAGGGACCTCGGGCCGAAGGGGGGAAACGCGTCGGATCTTGACAAGGTCGAGGACGCGATGGCTCGGCTCACCGAGACGACGCAGCGGCGCGTCGTGGACGTGTTCCGCGAATGCACCGCGACACTGACATTCGAGTTGAGGGTGGAGGGTCGTGATATCACATGCACAAAGGAGATTTTCGCGATACCATTCTGGGTGCTGCACCGGAGAGGGGAAGTCTTCTCCACGTCAAAGATCGCTGAATTCGCCGCCTGTTACGCATACTCGACCTCGCAGATCGATGACATCGCCTCCTGGGACGGCCTACTCCGCGATCTTCGCGATCGGGACGTCGTCGGCTGGAGGCAGTGCCTGTTGAAGTTAATCGACCACGGCTCAGAGCAGGCGCGGAACGCGCTGCGCCTTCTCGGCGCGGAGGGCGACCCCGCCTTCATCGGACCCAGTCGGAGTCAAATGTGCTCCGGCCAGCTTCCGCCGGTGTGGTTCGAGGATCTCGTCGACTATTGGCTCCGGATCCACCCTGACGACTGCCTGAGCGTCTTGCATGATTGCAGTCGAGCGCTGCGCGACCAGGAAGGAAACGCCGGCTCCGCCGGAGGGGACGTTAACGCGGCCGCCCGGGCCTACCGGCTGGGCCTCATCGGTCCCCATCCCTCGCTCGTCGTGCTCCTCGCCCTCATGGCGGAAGACTACGAGCCGGCGTGGCGAGATTTCGAGGGACATCTGCGGGACGGGACGCTTCCGCGGCTGTTCAATGTCGAGAGGCTCGCCCCACTCGCTCGGACCCTGTCGGGGCGGCGCCTCATGGCCATCGCCGATTGGTTGATCGAGGAATGTCGCGGTGGGGGCGACGTGGAACGCGTTGACGGAGTGGCGCGGTCGCTTCTCCTCCTGATCATCGAATCCGGAGACGTCGCCGCAATCAAGGAGTTGCGGCGGGTCCGTGAGACGGTGGGCGGGGCCAATCGGGCAACCTTCAGCGCCGCGATCCTGCAGGCAGAGGATCGGGCGATCGGCCGGATTCCGAAGAGCCCGCCTGCAGGCGAGTTGCTCGACTTCATCAATCTTCCGCAGTACGCGATGGTTCGAGACGAACGCGACCTAGCGGAGGCGGTCTGCCAAGCTGTGGATGATATTCAACTGGAATTGGAGCGGCGTGGCGAGGGCGTCGCGGGGTTCTGGAACGGTCCAGAACCGAAGACGGAACCGGATTGTCAGAATGTCCTCTGGCCTCGCCTACGCGACAAGCTGTTCCATCTGGGGGTCAGCGGCGTCGAGGAGCGCTACGTGGGGCCGAATCGCGTCGATTTCTGGATCGAGCTGACCCGCCCGGGCCGAGAACGCCTGAGCGTGGCGATCGAGCTAAAAACGGCCCGCCGGGGAAGAGGCCGTGCCTGGCTCGTGGATACGATCGAAGGACAGCTCTATGAGCAGTATCTGCAACCCACGGGCTGCCGTCATGGCATCCATATCGTCCTCTGGTTCCGGGACAAGAATCGATATGACGCACCGTCCCAGTGGGAGACTGCCAACGCGTTGAGGAGGGAGATCCGGACGCGCGCCAACCGGATGGAACGAGAGCACGGGGTCAGCATCGCGGGGTATGTCCTCGATCTGACGACACCTCACAGGGATCGTTGATGCTGATCCGGGTGTGGGCCTCGATCATCGCACGAGACCTGGGGGATGAACTGCAGGGCATAGGCGGCTCGGCCCGTGGACGTGGCGATGCCCTCGCGGAGTTTGTCGCGCTCGGGATCAGCGTAGCCTCTTGTCCAGGCCGTGGAGCACATCGGCCTGCGACAGAACATGGTGCACCAGGGACACGGCCGCCGCCGCCGCGAGTGGCTGGTGTCCGTCATGCTTCGCACCATCCGCCCAGTCGCAGATGGCCTTTGCCATGATCCACGGGACGCCGTGCCGGTGCGCCGCCGCGGCCAGTCCGGCGCCCTCCATCTCGCCGCCGATCGCCGCGGGATAGGCGTCGAATAGGGACGCCTTGAATGCGGGGGCGTCGATCAGCTTCTCGCCCGACAGGAGGGGGCCGACGAACTTGCCGCATGGCGATCGGTCCGGCCGCGCGAAGGACCAGTGTGGAGCGTTGTCGAAGCGGTTCAGCAGGGTCGTGCTGGCCGGCACAGGAGTTCCGCGCCGGACGGTTTGCGCCTCCCCGACCCGTTGTGGCTCGTAGGGGATGACCTCGGAAGCAACCAGCACGTCGGCGATCCTCTGTTTCGCCGCATCCTTGCCGAAGGCGATGCCGGACATGATGATGGCGCGAGGCCGCCAGACCCGGATGGCGTGCTCGGTCGCAAGCCCTGCGGAGCCCGAGCCGACCGAGCCCATGCGGCACTTGGTGACGGCACCATGGCACGCGCCGAGTCTCCCGAGGTAGTAGGTCTCCTGCTCGGCGAACCCTTTCAGTATAGCCTTTCGGCGGGTCAACGGCTCGAGATACCGGAGAGCGGCATGCAGCTCGATGTCGGTGGCCGTAAAGAGGACCACGTCGATCTGGTCGGCCAGGGAGAGGAGGTCCTGCGAGGCAACCTCCGTGACCCGGGGTAGCGGACCGTGCCAGGGCTGATCCTCAGGGCGGTAGGGCGGCAGTCCCGGGTCCCGGCGAAGGGGCGTGGGCTCGGTCGGCGGCGGCGTCGGCCAGTCGGGCTCGGCCTTGGCCACGAGCTGCGCCAGCTTCCGGTGTGCGAACTTGAGGGTTTCGCCGAGGATGCGATCCGGCGCGAACTGCTCGTCATCACCGCCGGCTCCAGAGATGGAGGGATACGACTCGCCCAGCATAAGGGCCCCACGCTTCCGATAGACCGCGTTCCAGAGAGGATCGAGCCGATCGTTGGGGTTGAGCCTGGGCATGAGATCGAAGTCGATCGGCGGGACGGTCTCGCACAGCTCTTCGACGACCGAGGGGCAATCGATCGACGAGAAATTCCTCCGACAGAGCCTGGCGGCCTCCTGGATGGGGATCAGGTAGGATTCGCGGAATCGCTCCTGGCGTCGTGCGATGTAGGCGGCACGGGCTCCTTCGGGTTTTAGCAGCTCCCCCCATCCCCAGGAGTAGGCGAGGACATCGAAGGTCTTGATAACCTGGGGTATGAAATCCTTGAGCCAGGCGGGCCAGCCGCTCGTCTCCTGGAGATCTCGTAGCGGCCGCACGGCGTCGGCGACGCGAAGGAATCCCGGCAGGCGGTGGGCCTCTTGCGCCCTCGGGACGGGGAAAGAGGAGCTCTCGTCGTGCCAGAGGAATCGCTCGAGCGCCTTGGCGAGTTCGCGCAATTGTTCTAGGGACGGTGTCGGAGGGGTGGTGGCGGACACGCTGAGCTTCCGGTTCGTCTCGGGATCAAATCCCCGACAAGGCGATTGGTCCACGGTTAAGACTTCGGCATCGGCGGCAGAGGCAGACCGCCGTTCCGCTCGTGGAAGTATACCACGGGCTCACTGATTGCCACAAAATCAACCGAATCTAGTTCAAGCACAACTCATCAAAAAAAACGACTTAGGAATAGGCCGGGGATAACTTCCCGATCTCATGCGGGCTGAGGGACGGCCGTATAGTTCCACTTGGGGAGGATCTCGTCGAACACGATCTTCATCGACTCCTTGAATCCCGCGGTGCATTTGCGGCCCGTCTCATACACCTTCTCGAGGATGCCCACCCGGACCGTCAGGCCCTTGCCGGTCTCGGCCTTGGACATGTAGTACCGCACCGTCTCCAGCGCCCGGAAGATCACCCCGCGACACGCCCGCGTCACGTGCGGGAACAGTCGATGCTCGATCGGATTGTACTTCGAGCAGTAGGGCGGATAATGCGCCACGCGGATTTCCAGGCCCAGGCGATCGGCCAGCTCCTGCAATTCCTCCTTGAACACGTACCGTGACGCGCTGTTGCTCCCGCCGCCATCGCAGAGCACCAGCAACTTCTCGGCCCGGGGGTAGGCCGCTCGCCCATGGCCCTCCCACCAGAAGACGATGCTGTCGCAGGCCAGCTCGCTGGTGTCGTGGCTTGTGTTCAGGTGGATGTACCCCGCGTTCCGCCCCACGTCGTAGATCCCGTGCGGGATCACCGTACCCGACCCCGCGCTGCCGAAGTCGTGGTCATTGGTCTCGATCGTCTCCTGAGTGTCGATCACGCCATCGCGGTGGAAGTCGCCCAGCAACTCCTTCTTCTTCGTATCGACGCTGATCACTGGCCAGCCGGCCTCCAGATATTCCTTCTTCAGGCGAGCGATGTTCTCGAACTGGGCGTTGCGGTCCGGGTGCCGCGGTCCCATCGTCTTCTTCTTCTGGGCCTTCCGTCTCCGGTAGCGGTGCTTGCGGAGCAATTGGGAGACGACGTCGCGACCGACCGGGGTCCCGAGCTCGGTGATCTTCCGGGCGATCTGCCGCCGCGAGAGATTGGTCCACTTGACGTCCGCCCGCATCGGGTCGCCGGCCGTGTGGTCCTCGAGGACCTTGTGGAAATTGGCCTCAATCGCCGGATCGATCTCGATCAGCCGCTTGCCGCCGCCCCTTTTTTACGGACCCGCCCCGTGTCCAGTTCCGCCTGGCCTTCCAGTTCGGCCAGCCCCACCCGGATCGTCTTGGGGTCGCAGTCCAGGACCCGGGCGATGTATTCGATCCCGCCATACCCCAGCTTGAGGGCTTCGATCGCCGCGTAGCGCCGTCGATCGTTCTCCTTCAGCGAGTCGAACAGCCGCTTCATCTTCGCTTCGACTTCCGGTGTGTAGGCGTCCATTCGGCCCTCCCTGATGATCCCGACCTGACCCGAGGCCGGCTATCATACTCGAACCGAGACCGGGAAGTTATCCTCGGCCTATTCCTTAAATCACTCGGCGCAGCGCGCGTCGGTTAGATCGCCCAATGCCGGCACGGCTCCGAGGCGATTGCCATTCCAGCCCGTCGCTAGTGAACATCAACCCCTTACCGGGCTCGGGTCAGGGGCTGTTCGAGCGCCGATACAGGCGGCAGATTCGCTAAAAATCACTAGCGCATAACATAATACCCCTTCTGAGACGTAGCCGGATGGCGGACCACCGCCTTGCCGTTCCATTCGCGGCGGCGGCCGGAGCCGGTGCAGAGGGCCTGGGGGTTCTCCGAGCCTCGCGGGTTCCGAACTCGTTCCGGTGGACCCGGACCGAAGAGCGCAAGGTGACTCTCCCTTCCCATAATGAGGTCAAGGAACCTCATGAGACTGGGAGCATCGGTCCGGCAGAATGCCCGGACGGCCAGACCGTTCGGTTTCCAACGGATCACGATCTCCTGCCAGTACGACTCGCGGCACTTTCGTACATGCGTGGCCCATGCAATGGTTTACCCCCATTCGGCCATGCCTCGATCGTCGTATGGGCCCCAAGAAGGGGGTCACCGGACGCACCCAGGATGGACTTTTCAAAGATGGACAGCGTCACAACCGGGCGCCAACAGTTCGTCAATCACAAGTCCTGGCAAGGCGAATACCAAGGCTGGCATCGCGATCCGCCGGAGTGCTCCCGTCACGCCCCGCCGCACGGGCATCCTCAGCGAGACCGTAGAACATCCCTCCCCGAAGCAGACGCGGCAGGCGTATATCTATGGATTCGGATTCTGTAAATTTGTCAATACTGATATTGTTTGTGCTCTGTTGGTGTCGCTGCAATCGATCGCCACACCATTCTTAAGCGTTGCCAAGCATGTCGAAAAGACCTAGATCATTTGGTATTGTCAGAGCGCAGGGCTGCGTCCTTCCGCGGCTATACGCCTGGTACCAGGCGTATCTCCCGAGAAGTCCCAGGGAGAAGCCGTAATATCGACTGGTCATCGCCCCCGCGCGACACGCATACTCCCACTCCGCCTCACTGGGCAGGCGGTAGCCCTTACGTTGAAGCATGTCTTCCGGGATGGTCATGCCTCGGTCGTATTCTCCCTTGTCGT
>DAIDJI010000315.1 GCA_027451455.1 Planctomycetales bacterium
TCCTCTGGCGGATGAATCCACATCGGCTGACGTTTGAAGAGACCCGCGATTCGATGCTCGCGGCCTCCGGCGAGCTGGAGACCCGGATCGGCGGCCGGGCCTCGGAGCTGTTCCCCGGCGGGGCGGTCAATCTCCGGCGGACCCTCTACGGTCTGGTCGATCGCCAGTTCCTCCCGACCGTGCTCCGGGTCTTTGACTTCGCCAATCCGGACCTTCACATTCCCGCCCGGGTCGAGACGACCGTTCCCCAGCAGGCCCTCTTCGCGCTCAATCACCCGTTCGTCGCCGGACGTGCGCGTGTGCTGGCCGAACGCGTTCGCGACCTCGAACCCGAGGAGGCGATTCGCCGGCTCTACCTGGTCGCCTCTCAGCGCGAGCCCACGGATTCGGAACGTCGCGCGGCGGTCTCCTTTCTGGCCTCGGCCGAATCGGAGCCGAGGCCGGCGCCCTCGCCCGAGAGCCTGGCCTGGAGCCACGGCTTCGGCGCGATCGACCCCGGGACGGGACGACTTTCGGGCTTCCGCCGGCTCCCGCATTTTGACGGATCGGCGTGGGGCGGCGGTCCCCAATGGCCCGATCCCGTGCTGGGCTGGGTTCGATGGACCGCCGAGGGCGGCCACCCCGGCAACGACCTGAAACATGCCGCCGTCCGCCGATGGACGGCCCCTCGAAAAACGACCGTGACCATCCGATCCACCGCGATTCATGATGTCGCTGCCGGCGACGGCATCCGGTGCTGGATCCTTTCGAGTCGCCAGGGCGTCCTCAAATCGTTGGTGCTCCACAATGCAAGGGCCAACCTGGATCTCGATCGACTCGACGTCGAGCCCGGTGAGACAATCGATTTCGTGGTCGACATCCGAAACAACCTGAACAGCGATCAGTTCCTCTGGGCACCGACGATCCGAGGCACCAGCCCAGGAACATCGTGGGAGGCCCGGCGAGACTTTGCCGGCCCTCCCACACCAACGCTCTCGCCCATCGAGCAGTTCGCCCAGGTTCTTCTTATGGCCAATGAATTTATGTTTGTCGATTGAAAGCAGTGGTGGCATGTGAACGTATATCCTTTCAGTCGGCGGTCTCTCCTGCAACGATCGGCGCTCGGACTCGGAGCCCTGGCGCTGGGCGATCTCCTGGCCGAACAGGGCGCGGTTGCCCGTCTCGGCGACAGCCGAGAAGATGACCCGATGGGCGCAAGGCCGCCACACTTTCCGGCGCGGGCTCGTCGGGTCGTGCATTTCTTTCTCAATGGCGGACCGTCGCACGTCGACACGTTCGACCCGAAGCCGGCACTGGCGAGGTATGCCGGTCGATCGGTCTCACAAAATCCGACCACCGAGCGCAAGACGGGAGCGGCCTTCCCCTCGCCGTTCCGGTTCGCTCGGTATGGCGAGAGCGGGATCGAGGTGAGCGAACTCTTCGAGCGGACGGCTCAGCACATCGACGAGATCGCCGTGATTCGATCGATGTATGCCCAGGTCCCGAACCACGAGCCCTCGCTGATGCTGATGAACTGCGGCAACTCGGTCTTGCCGAGGCCGAGCGTCGGTTCGTGGGTGACCTACGGCCTGGGATCGGAAAACCGCGACCTGCCCGGGTTCATCGCCATGTGTCCCGGCGGTTATCCGATCAAGGATGCCGAAAACTGGCAGTCCGCCTTCTTGCCGGGCGTCTACCAGGGGACGTTTATCGACCCGCGCCACACCGAGATCGACCGGCTGATCGAAAACATCCGGAGCCCGCACGCCTCGCGAACCGCCCAGCGCCGGCAGCTTGACCTGCTGAACATCCTCAACGCCGAGCATCGATCCGGCAGGTTGGACGGCCGCCTCGAGGCGAGAATTCAGTCGTTCGAGATGGCGTTCCGGATGCAGACCGAGGCGGCCGAGGCGTTCGACATCTCCCGGGAGCCGAGGATGGTCCGCGAGCTTTATGGAGACGGTGTTCACGGTCGACAGACCCTGATCGCGCGCCGACTGCTGGAGCGAGGCGTGCGATATGTCCAGCTCTGGCATGGCGCGGGGCAGCCCTGGGATAACCACTCGGCGATCGAGCCCAACCACCGCCGCCTGGCAGGCGAACTGGACCGCCCGATCGCGGCACTCCTGACCGACCTGAAGCGGCTCGGTTTGCTGGAGGAAACGCTGGTGATCTGGGGCGGTGAGTTTGGCCGGACGCCCACCGTCGAGCTGAACGGGGACGGCAAATCCCTGCTCGGCCGCGACCACAACCACTACGGTTTCACCATCTGGATGGCCGGAGGCGGGATCAAGGGCGGAACCGTCCATGGCGCGACCGACGAACTGGGCTTCAAGGCTGTCGAGAATCCGGTCAGCGTCAACGACCTTCATGCGACGATCCTGCACCTCCTCGGCCTCGACCACGAACGGCTCACCTATCGATACGCCGGACGCGATTTCCGGCTGACCGATGTCGCGGGCAAGGTCCTCAAGGACATCGTGGCCTGACCGACCGCAGGTTTTGCCGTGTGCTGGGTCTAGAAAAGGTGGGTCTAGAAAAGGTGTCCGGAACCGATCTTGACTTCAAGAAATCTCGAAAAAGGGTTCCCGACACTTTTTCACCGCCTCGCGGCTCAGCGCCTGGCGTCCCCCGTCGCATTTCACGGGTTCGCTTCAGCGTTCTGCAAGGCGTGCCGCTTTTCCTCGATGAATTTCAGGTGATGGGCCAGGTGATCGATCGCCCCGATCACCATCTGCCGGACGGTCCGGTCGCCCCGATCGCCGATGACCCCGACCCGCTCCCAGACCTCCACTGGCGATGCTCTCAGGATGCGGGCGATCTGACGACGCCCGAGGTCGAAGCACGCCAGTTCTTCCTCGATGTCGCGATCCTGATACGCGAGGGCGGCCCGCATCAGGTCGGGCTGGACGCGATCGAAGGTCGGACGATCCTCCGACAGAACGCGCTTCAGCCGGTGTGCAATATTGGCGTCCGTGTCGGCGAGATGGCAGACGACCTCAAGGGTGCTCCATCGGCCCGGGATCGGCCGCGCGATCAGTTGCTCGCGACTCAGATCGGCGACGGCGGAGCGGAGATTCGCAGACCCGGCGAGGTAAGCCTCAAGCGTCGCGATGAGATCCATGGGAACTCCTTGAAGGGTCATTTCGGAATCGTGCGACACCCCGCCGGGCCATCTCAGCACGACCCGGCGGCGGGAGCGTTCGGGCGCGTGCTTCACCAGGGCAACGACTCTCCAAGGTGGAAAAAGCCCCCGGTCGGACCGCCCTCGGGCAGAGTCGCCAGTTGCACGCTCGTCTTGCCGCCCTCGGAAAGTTCCATCGGGGCCGCCTTGCCACCCATGTCCGTCTTCACCCAGCCAGGATGCGCGGAGTTTACCTTGATCGAGGTCCCCCTCAAATCGTGCGCGAGGTGGACGGTGAAGGCGTTGAGCGCCGTCTTCGACGCGTCGTAGGCGAACGCCTTCATGTTGTAGATCGGAGACGATGGGTCGGAATGAAGCGAGAGCGAGCCCAGGATGCTGGAGAGGTTGACGATCCGGCCCGCCGGAGACTTTCGGATCAGCGGGAGCAGGGCCTGCGTGAGCGCCACGACGCCGAAGACATTCGTCTCGAACGTCGCGCGGAGGACCTCCGGCGTCACCGTGGACACCGTGTTCGCACCTCGGGGATCGCCGAAATCAGCCTCGTCGAGCGCCACGCCCGCGTTGTTCACCAGGATATCCAGCCTGCCATGCCGATCCTCCAAATAGCGGGCGACCGCGTGGTGGTCGTCGGGCCGGGTGACGTCGAAGCGGATGGATTCGACCCCCACGATCCCCTCCCCTCGCAGCCGATCGGCGGCGGCTCGCCCGTTCGCCTCGTCGCGGCTACCGATCAGTACCGCGATCCCCATCCGGCCCAGCCCCCGGGCCGTCTCCAGACCGATCCCCTTGTTCGCGCCGGTGATAAACGCGATCCTGTCTTCCTTCGCCATGATCCTGCCCCCTGGCTTCCCTGATCGAGAGCCGGCGCCAATCACCTCGATCGGCGGCCATCGGCTGTGTATGCAAGTATTATGGGACCTGTCAAGGGGCGGCTCCGGGGCGATCGAGAGGCGAACCGTTCGTCGACTTGCGAGGCCGGATCGATCCTTGACTTCCATCGATTGGCTGCGTATACAACTAACATGAGCGACGAAAAGAGACCTCCGGCCGATGTCCCGTGTCTGGCCCTGGCGCTTCGGCAGGCGTCGCGGGCCGTGAGCCGGCTTTATGACGAGGAGATGCGCAGCGTCGGTTTGCGAACGACCCAGTATTCGCTGCTCAGGCTGCTCCTCGGCTTCGGCGAGATGCGGCAACGAGATCTGGCCGAGCGGACGATGCACGACGAGACGTCGCTGACGCGGAGCCTCCGCCCGCTCGTGGAGTCGGGCTGGGTCGAGGTCCGGGCCGGAGACGACCGCCGCGAAAAATGGTTCCGGATCACCGCGACGGGGAAGGCAAAGCTCGTCGAGGCCCGGCCCGCATGGGAGCGGGCGCAGGCGAGGGTCCAGGCCCTGCTCCCGGAAAAAGTCTGGCGGGACCTGACGGAGATCCTCCCGGAAGTCGCTCGGCTCACGGCCCGGCCCTGAATTTTTTTACCCATAAACCTGCGTATGCAGGTTTCCGCGGCGGCCGATCGGTCGCGAGTCCTGAAGGAGGACGATCCTGTGACGAAACTGGATGAACACCCGAGCGTGGTCCGCCATCGGGAGCGGCCGAAGCGGTCTGTGCCGGGTTCGCTGGATGCCGAGTGGCTGCGTCGTCTCTGCCTGGACGCTGGGGCGGACGACGTCGGGTTCGTGGCGATCGGCCGCTCGGAGATCGACGACCAGAGGGACGAAATCCTGGGGGCCTTCCCGGAGACCCGGACGCTGGTGAGCCTGGTCTGCCGGCTCAACCCCGAGCCGATCCGCAGCCCGGCCCGATCGGTGGCGAACCAGGAGTTCCATGCGAATTATGAGCACATCAACGAGGTCGCTCGCAAGGTGGTGACGATGCTGGGCGAGGCGGGGGTCCCGGCCCTGAACCCGTCCTCCGCCTTCCCGATGGAGATGGATCGATACCCGGGCCGGATCTGGGTTGTCTCGCACAAGCCGGTCGCTGTCGCCGCCGGGCTGGGTCAGGTCGGGGTACACCGATGCGTCATCCACCCAGTCTTCGGCAGCTTCATCAACCTCGGAACGATCCTGGTGGCGGCCGACGTCTCGGCCCAGGCCGCCCCGATCGACTACAACCCGTGCCTGGAGTGCAAGCTCTGCGTGGCCGCCTGCCCGGTCGGCGCCATTGGCGCGGACGGCCACTTTGATTTCTCGGCCTGCGTGACCCACAACTATCGCGAGTTCATGAGCGGGTTCACCGACTGGGTGGCGACGATCGCCGACAGTCGCGACGGAGACGATTACCGCCGCCGGGTCCCGGCGAGCGAGTCGGCGTCGATGTGGCAGAGTCTGTCGTTCCGGGCGAACTACAAGGCCGCCTATTGCGTCGCCGTCTGCCCGGCCGGCGAGGATGTGATCGGACCGTTCCTGGATGACCGCAAGGGTTTCCTCGAGCGGGTGGTCGACCCGCTGAAGGCCAGGGAGGAGCCGGTCTACGTGGTCCCCGGCTCGGATGCCGAGGGGCACGTCGCCCGGCGGTTCCCGAGGAAGACGATCCGTCGCGTGCGCGGAATGCGCTCCACATCGATCCGGGGTTTTCTCTTCGGGATGAGGCTCACGTTCCAGCGGGAGGCCTCGCGGGGACTGGCGGCCACCTACCATTTCACGTTCACGGGACGGGAGCCGGCGCGGGCGACCGTCGCGATCCGCGATCGCACGATCACCGTCCGGGATGGGCACGTCGATGAGGCCCAGGTTCGGGTCGAGGCCGACAGCGAGACGTGGCTCGGGGTCCTGGCCGGGGGGCGAAGCCTACTCTGGGCGATCCTCCGGAGGAAGATCCGCATCCGGGGCCCGATACGGCTCCTGGTCGCTTTCGGCAAGTGCTTCCCGAGTTGAAGGGGAATTCGGAGAACGGAGGAAAAGGCCATGAGCCGATCGCGACGGCGGGTCGTTGTCACGGGAATGGGGATGGTCACGCCCGTGGGGCTCGATGTGGAATCCTCCTGGGAGGCGATCCGCGAGGGGCGTGGCGGCGTCGGACCGATTACCCGGTTCGACGCCGGGGGCCTCGCAACGCGGATCGCCGCCGAGGTCAAGGATTTCGACCTGTCGCACGACCTGGGATCCGAGTCGTCGCGGTGGAACGGCCACGGTCGGAATACGCAGATCGCGCTGGCGGTCGCTGCGCAGGCGGTCGGGCAGTCAGGGCTCTTCGAAGGCGGCGCGATCGACCCGATGCGGCTGGGCGTCTACCTCGGCTCGGGCGAGGGAGAGCTGGACTTCCCCCGGTTCGTCAGCCTGGTCCGCCGATCGGTCGACGGCATCCGCGTGGACACCGGGCGATTCACAGGCCAGGGAATCGGCCTGCTGGACCCGCTGCTGGAGTCCGAGCAGGAGCCGGGGACGCCCGCCGGCCATCTGGCGGAGGCCTTCGGCGCCAGGGGCCCGAACCTCTCGTGTCTGACGGCCTGCTCGGCCAGCGCCCAGGCGATTGGCGAGGCGGCGGAACTGATCCGGGACGGCGCCGCCGACGTGATGCTCGTCACGCCGGTGCGCGACGGCATGAACCTCGTCGC
>DAIDJI010000316.1 GCA_027451455.1 Planctomycetales bacterium
GCCGCCGCGTCGAGCCTCAATAACGCGATCATCGCCGTGACCGACCGCAACGGGACCATCCTCGGCGTCCGTGTCGAAAGTGGCGTGGCGCCCCAGATTACCCAGAACAAGACCAACCTTGTCTTTGCGATCGATGGTGCCGTCTCGCTCGCCCGGACCGGTGCCTATTTCGCCAACGACGTCGGCCCGCTCACCTCGCGGACCGTCCAGGACATCAGCCAGACGACGATCCTCCAGCGCGAGGTTCAGTCGAACCCGGATGTCCCCTATCAGAACGGTGCCTCGACGGTCTACGGGCCGGGTTTCGTGGCTCCGGTCGGCCTGAAGGGGCACTTCCCGCCCGGCTACCAGTTCCAGCCGCAGGTCGACCTGTATGATATCGAGGCGACCAACCGCGACGTGATCAGCAACGCGACCGGGACGCGGTTCAACGTTCCCTCGCAGTATATTCCGTCCGGCGGCAACCTGGTGGCGCCCCAGTCATACGGCGTGGTCACGGGGATGCTGCCGACGGCCCAGTCGCGCGGCGTCGCGACGCTCCCCGGCGGCATCCCGCTCTACAAGAAGCAGCCCAACGGGAGTTTTGCCGTGGTCGGGGGGATCGGCGTCTTCTTCCCGGGGACGACCGGCTATGCGACCGCCGAGAACTCCACGCTCAACACGCCGGCGCTCCACAACCACCACAAGGCCGATCTCTCGCAGGTCGCCGAGTACATGGCGTTTGTCGCGGCTGGCGGCAGTTCGCAGGCTGGCGTGCCATTCAACGGTCCGATCAACGGGGCCCCGGCGCTGCCGAACTTTACCCTGCCGTTCGGCCGGATCGACCTGGTCGGGATCACGCTGAACATCTACGGCGGCGGCGGGTTGCAGGGGGTCAAGCGGCTGCTGACCGTCGGCGAGAAACTTCACCCCGGCAACCCGAACGACGGGACCAACTACCCGGTCGACCCCGCTGGCGACACGCTCCTGCCCGGCAAGGGTGTTCCGTATGGCTGGCTAGTCACGCCCCACGCCGGGACCGGCCTGACCGCGGCCGACGTCCAGGCGATCATCGCCCGGGGAATCGCCGACGCCAACATCACTCGCGCCCAGATCCGCGTCCCCTTCAATCGGACCGCCCGGATGGTCTTCGCCGTGAGCGACCTCAACGGCAACATTTTGGGCCTCTACCGGATGCCCGACGCCACCTATTTCTCGATCAATGTCGCCGTCTCGAAGGCGCGGAACGTCGCCTATTACGACAACCCGCAGGCGCTCCAGCCGATCGACCGGATCCGCGGCATCCCCCGCGGCCAGGCCCTCACCGCCCGGACGTTCCGGTATCTCTCGCTCCCGTTCTTCCCCGAGGGGATCGACGCCTTCCCGCCCGGCCCGAGGATCTATCCGCCCGGCCCGGGCTCGGTCCTGATCAACTCGGGCGCCACGGTCTACGGGACCAACGCCGGGCCGCCCGTCCCCGCGGGGAACTTCCAGACCATCCAGGGCTACAACGACTTCCACCCGAACACAAACTTCCACGACCCCAACAACCCGGCCAACCAGAGCGGCGTCGTCCTCTTCCCGGGCAGCGCGCCTCTGTACAAGAATGTCACCAATCCGAACGGGACGACGACCCGACAGATCGTCGGCGGTCTGGGGGCCAGCGGCGACGGCGTCTTCCAGGACGACGACATCACGGCGACGGCGGCGCTCGCGTATGCGCCTCCGGCGACGAAGCGGGCCGATTTCGTCAAGCTGCGGAATGTCCGCCTGCCGATGTTCAAGTTCAACCGCAATCCGCACGTTCCGATCGGCGGGCCGGTGATCCAGGAGCAGTCGGCCTTGCCGTTGCCGATCCCCACCGGCCTCAAGCTGAAGAAGACCTGAAGCCGAGGGGCCTGGATCGACGATCCCAGGTGGGGCGGCTTCGGATCGTTCGTCGACGGGCGACCGGCGATCCCCCGACGACCGCCAGCCGCCCGGAGGAGCCGGATCGATGCGAGCGTCGTGGCGATGGCGAATGGTGGCGGGCCTCGCGGCGATGGCGGCCGTCTCGACGACGGCGGCCCGGGCTCAGGATGAGGAATCCAGGCCGCATCCCTTTCAGTTCTTCAAGCGGTATCATCTCAACAAGGAAGGCAAGCCGGTTCGGGGAAAGCCGCGCGACATCCCCTATACCTTCGATCGGGCCGGCCATCCTCAGATGCTTGCCGAGCGCACCGCCCCCTCGAACACACCCAACGGGATCGGCTACTACGTCGGCGGAAGTGTCCCGTTTTACCTCCGGCACAAGCCCCGGTTCGAGGGAGCCCATCGCGCTCCCGATGACGGGACCTGGGGCTGGGACGAGACCGGCGGGTTTCATCTTCGACACCGGAACATCCTCGGCTACTCGCACGGCCTGCGTTATCAGGGCGGCGGCGGCGCGTATCGGACGGATGGCCCGGTCGTCCCCGACGTGATCTACTTCACCAGCGACAAGATCCAGCAGCTCACCACCCACCGTCGACCCGAGCCCGAGGAAGAGGAATAAGCCCGAGGCGGGCGAATAGAACCACCGACAAACCCGGAGAGTTCCCCAGGTGGCGACTCGCGAGCGTTGGACGGGATGAGCTATGATGGTTTGCGGGGCGAAGCCGTCCCCAGATGGCCCGGCGAAGGCACGGAGTCCTCGCCCGCGTGTGCGAAGCTCGACAGACCAGACCGATCCAGGCGGGTGGCGATCGGAGAGGATTCTTCGGCATGGCCGAGAACTGGATGATCCGCGTCTACAATGATGGCACCCTCGCGGTGCTGCGGGAATGTGCCGCGCCGGTGGAACTGGGCCGGCAAGATCAGCGGATCGGCGAAACCCTCTACCAGGTCTCGCCGGCGGGCAGCGGGGGCGTTCGGCTGGCGATCGCGCCGACAGACGATTTGAAGGTCTCGCGCCGGCACGCCCGGATTGAGGGAGCGGGCCTCAACCGCGCGATCGTCCGGAACACCAGCGACACCAGCTCGATCACCTTCGACGACGGGTTCGTTCTGCGTCCAGGCCAGGCGCATGAGACCGAACTGCCGATTGTCCTTCGATTTGGCATCCGGGTGGTCCGGGTCGAGCGGCCGACCTCGTCCGGCGAGCATCTGATCGAGCCCCTGGGCAACATCCGGTGCCTGGACGAGCCCGTGGCCGCCTTTGGCGACGACTCGGGATGGGCGGAGGCCGGTACCTCGACCATCGCCCTGGCCTCGTCCGGTCCGCTCGACGCTCGCAAGGTCTTCGACTGGCTCCGGACCATGATCAAGGTCCTCCAGAGCGCCGCCAGCGACAGCGATTTCTTCCACAAAACGGCCCGAGCCGTCGTGGAGGTCGCCTGCCTGGATGTCGGCCGTGTCCTCTCCCGCGACGGTGGAGACTGGAAAACGGTCGCGTTTTACCCCGATCACGAGGCTGAATACGAACAGAATAACCCGCCGAGCCGGATGATTCTCAACCGAGTCCTGGCCGAAAAGCGGGTCGCCTGGCTGGATCCTCATGAGGATATGCGAGATTGCACCAGCCTCTCGGGCGTTTCGTCGGTGGTGGTGGCGCCGGTGCAGTCGCGGGCTGGCGAGGTGATCGCGGTCCTCTACGGCGAGCGGAAGATCAAGTCGATGCTGGCGAGTGCCGGACGGCCGGTCTCCAAGCTCGACGCGATGTTGATGGAGGTCCTCGCCGTCGGCCTTTCGACGGGGCTGGCTCGGGTCGAGCAGGAGCGTGCCGCGCTGGCGATGCTGGCGCAGTTCGAGCAGTTCTTCACGCCTGAGCTCACGCGCGTCCTCGCCGCCCAGCCGAAGTTGCTGGAAGGGCGCGACCAGGAGATCAGCGTCCTCTTCGGCGACATCCGCGGCTTCTCGCGGATCACCCGCCACCAGCCTCCGGCGTTCACCGTCGAGTGGACCCAGGACGTGCTGTCGACCCTTTCGGAATGCGTTCTGGACCATCAGGGAGTCCTGGTCGACTACATCGGCGACGAGATCATGGCGATGTGGGGCGCGCCCGAGGCCCAGCCCGATCACGCCGAGCTCGCCTGCCGCGCCGCAATCGACATGATCGACTCGATCGACGAGCTCAACGCCCGGTGGCAGGACCGGCTCGGCGAGCCGATGGGGATCGGCATCGGGATCAATTCCGGAATCGCGAGGGTCGGCAACACCGGGTCGAGGCGGAAGTTCAAGTACGGCCCGCTCGGCGATACGGTGAACGTCGCGAGCCGGGTGCAGGGGGCGTCCAAGTATTTCAAGTCGAGCCTTCTGATCACGAAGGCCACTCGCGACCGCCTTGGCCCCGGCTTCCCGCTTCGGCGGCTGGGGGGCGTTCGGATGGTCAACATCTCCGATCCGATCGAGCTCTTCGAACTGGGCGACCCCGAGAAGTCCGACCAGGGTGAAATCAACGCGATCTATGAAGAGGCCCTCTGCGCCTACGAGGCCGGCGAGTTCCGCAAGGCGACCGGCATCCTCGGCCGGTTGGTTTCCACCCACGGTGACGACGGCCCCACGTTCGCCCTCCTCGCCCGGACCATCTCCCATTACGTCGAGCCTCCCGAGAAATTCGACCCGGCCTTCCGATTGCCGGGGAAATAGCCCGATTCCCGCCCTCGCATCGGTTGTTGCTAATCGGCGGTATTGTGACCTATCGTTGATGAGGATGAGTCAGACCGTCCCGCCGACGTGACGCGACTCGACGCGAGGGGCACCGATGCTGACGATCGCCTTCACCGACCTGATGACAAACTTATAATCATGCGATCCGACATTCCCGCCCTGGCCCCGGCCACCGTAAGGTCCGCCGCCCGGAGAATCCAGGTTCGAGGGCTGAACCTGGGGCCGGTCGACGACCCAACTTGAATCCGTCCCGGATAAGGCGTTAGAATTTCATGGTGGGTAGGAGGGATGGCCTGTCCCGAGGGGACGGAATGCCGGCGGACGGGCCCGAGCCCTCGTTTCGATCGATGTCACGGTCCGCGGCGACGGCCGCGCCGACCCGACCCGGCGCGAGTCTTCGAGGTCGTTCGCACGATGCCTGATCGCGATTATTACGAGATTCTGGAAGTGGCCCGCGACGCCACGCCCGAGGCCATCAAAAAGGCCTATCGCGGGCTGGCCCGGAAGTTTCATCCCGACGTCAATCCGGGCGACAAGACGGCTGAGAAGAAGTTCAAGGAGGTCCAGCAGGCTTACGATATCCTCTCCGACGCCGAGAAGCGGGCGAATTACGACCGCTTCGGCCACGCGGCTTTCGAGGGGATGGCCGCCGCCGGCCCCCGCACCGGCGCCCAGGATTTCAGCTTCCGCTTCGGCGAGCCCGGCTACGAGAACATCGATTTCTCACAGTTCTTCGGCAACATGGGCCGTGGTGGTGCTCCTGGCGGTGGAGGTCCCCGGGGCGCCCCGGTCGATGAGGACGAAGCCTACAGTGGCGGACTGTTCGACGACCTACTCGGCCGAATGCGCGCCGGACGCGGCGGCGGAGCCCGGTCCCGAACCGGGCGGCCGATGGAGGCGCACCTCGCGATCCCGTTCCTCACCGCCGTCCGCGGCGGCGAGACCACGATCGAGGTCCAGCGCGGCGAGGGGAAGTCCGAAACCCTCGTCGTGAAGATCCCGCCCGGCGTCGAGACCGGCTCGAAGCTCCGCCTCAAGGGACGCGGCGAGCCCGGACCAAAGGGCACCCCCGCCGGCGACCTCACCATCCGCCTCGACGGCGAGCCTCACCCGTATTACCGTCGAGAGGGACGCGATTTGCTGGTCGACGTCCCGATCTCTGTGGGAGAGGCCGTCCTGGGCGCGAAGATCGACGTCCCCTCGCCCGACGGCCCGAAGTCCCTCACAATCCCCGCCGGCAGTTCCGGCGGCCAGAAGCTCCGGCTCCGCGGACAGGGCATCCCGGCCCACGGCTCGCTCCCTGCCGGTGACCTCTTCGTCGTCCTCAAGGTCATCGTTCCGAAGAAGGTCGACGACGAGTCTCGCCGCCTGATCGAGGAATTCGCCCAGCGCAACCCAGGCAACCCCCGCGCGGGGCTTTGGTGATCTTGCGACATCGAAGGCGTTCATGGTGCAAGGGGAGGGCTTCACGCAGAGACGCCGAGTTCCGCGGAAAGGTGCAACCTCGATCGACCGCAAACCGGCGGAGTGTCCCGGGATCTGGGATCTGAAATCCGGGATCTGAAATCCGGGTTTTTCCGGAATTCTCCCCTCTGCGTCTCTGCGGCCCTCCGCGTCTCTGCGTGAATCTCCGGTGAACACACTCTTACCGTGACAGTGCAGCGGCCATGACACGACCGATCATCCCACGTGATCTCGTCGCCCGAGAGCTGGCGGTCTCGCCGCGGATCCTCCTGCGGTACGAGGCCCTGGGCCTGGTCCGGATCGCGCGCCAGGGCGTCGAGGAGGGTTACGAGCCGGCCGAGATCCGCCGGCTCTGGACGATTGTCAGCTTCCAGCGCGACCTGGGTGTGAACCTCGCCGGGGTCGAGGTGATCCTGCACCTGTTCGACCGGCTGGCCGAGGTCCACGCCCGGGTCGGCGACCTGGCCGACCAGATTCGCGAGTCGCTCGACCCTCCGCTCGACCCCGATCCTCCGGCGCCCGGCCATGGCTGAGCCCGAGGTGGCCGCGGGCGCGGGCGTGAAAGCGAAGCCGGCCGAACCGCGCCGAAGCTGGCTGCGTCGGATTA
>DAIDJI010000317.1 GCA_027451455.1 Planctomycetales bacterium
CGTCAATGCATGGCGACGGCCGTCTCGGCCTACAAGCAGTCCTTCGGCTTCGACGCTCCACCCTATACCTACGAGGATCTTGAGGAATCCGACTGCATTGTCCTCATCGGGTCGAATCTCTGCATCGCCCACCCCATTCTCTGGGAGCGGGTGATGCGCAACCGCAAGAAACCCGAGATCCTCGTCATCGACCCACGCCGGACCGAGACGGCGATGGCCGCAACGCTCCACCTGCCGGTGCGGCCCAAGTCCGATCTGATCCTCCTCTACGGCCTGGCGAACATCCTGATCCGCAACCGATGGATCGACCTTTCGTTCATCGACGCCCACACCGCGGGCCACACCGAGTTCGCCGATCATGTCGCCGGATACGAGGAAGATTATGTCTCCCGGGAGACCGGGCTGAGCGTCTCGACGATCCGCGACGCGGCCCGTCGGATTCACGAGAGCCCTCGCACCTCGTTCTGGTGGACGATGGGGGTGAATCAAAGCCATCAGGGGGTTCTCACGGCGCAGGCGATCATCAACCTCGCTCT
Organism: Planctomycetales bacterium; assembly: GCA_027451455.1. GTDB lineage: Bacteria > Planctomycetota > Planctomycetia > Isosphaerales > Isosphaeraceae > JAKAUH01. The sequence continues at coordinate 537 of DAIDJI010000317.1, forward strand.
GTTGACCGGCAACATCGGCCTGCCCGGAACGGGGGCCAATTCGATCACCGGCCAGTGCAACGCGATGGGCTCGCGACTCTTCTCGAACACGACGAACCTCCTCGGCGGCCACGACTTCGCCGACCCCAGAGACCGCGCCAGGGTCGCCGGCCTTCTCGAAATCCCCGAGGAGCGGATTCCCACGAGTTCGGGCTGGTCCTACGACCGGATCCTCGACGGAATCGAGGCCGGCAAGATCAAGGGCCTTTGGGTGATCGGAACCAATCCGGCGCATTCCTGGATCGACCAGGGACGGCTCCGCACGATCCTCGACCGGCTGGACTTCCTTGTGGTGCAGGACATGTACCACTCGACGGAGACCGCCCGGCTCGCCGACCTTATCCTTCCGGCCGCGGCCTGGGGCGAGAAGGAGGGAACGTTCATCAACTCGGAGCGGCGGATCGGACTGATCAAAAAGGTCCGCCGCGCCCCGGGCCAGGCCCTCGCCGACTTTCACATCTTCAGGCTGGTCGCCCACTACTACGGGTGCGGACCGATGTTTGAACGATGGGAGTCGCCCGAGGCGGTCTTCGGGATCCTCAGGTCGCTCACCGCAGGGATGCCTTGTGACATCTCCGGCATCGCCGATTATCGGATGCTCGACGAGACCGGCGGCATCCAGTGGCCGTACCCCTCCGAGGGCGCGGTGCGAGCGATACAGCGCCGCCTTTTCGCCGACGGCCGGTTCTTCTTCCCGGATGGCCGAGCCCGCTTCGTCTTCGGGACTCCACGGGACCTCCCCGAGCCGCCAGGCGGCGACTTCCGCTACCAGCTCCTCACGGGCCGCGGCAGCGCCGCGCAGTGGCATACCCAGACGCGGACGGCAAAATCCGGGATTCTCCGCAAGCTCCATCCGCAGGATCCCTACGTCGAGATCCACCCCGCCGACGCCGCCGACCTCGGCCTCCGCGCCGGCCAGTGGGCGGCCGTCGAATCCCGACGCGGGCGGGCGATCGCGCGGGCCCTCCCCACCGCGACCGTTCCCCAGGGATGCCTCTTTCTGCCCATGCATGACGAAGCCACCAACCGGCTGACCGACGCCGTCTTCGACCCGGTCTCGCGACAGCCGGCCTACAAGTCCTGCGCTGTGAGGATCCGGGCGGCCCGACCCGAGGAAACCGCCCCGGGCGTGCAGGCCGGTCGCTCGATTCCCGAACCAACCGCCACAGGGAGCCCATCGCAATGATCGCGCGGAATCGCCACCGGAAGACTGTGGTGGTCATCGGCAACGGGATGGTCGGCCACCGCTTCTGCGAGCGGATGGTGGAGTACGATGTCGAGCGGACTCACGAGATCGTGGCGTTCTGCGAGGAGCCGCGCGCCGCGTATGATCGCGTCAACCTCTCGAAATACTTCGAGCATCGCGAGGCCGAGCCCCTCAAGCTCGCCTGCCCGTCGTGGTACGCCGACAAGGAGATTACGCTCCACATCGGCGAGCGAGCCACGGCGATCGACCGCGGGAAACGTCTCGTCGTCTCCTCGACGGGCCGCGAGATCGAATACGACGTGGTCGTGCTGGCGACCGGCTCGTCGCCGTTCGTGCCGGCCATCCCCGGCCTCGAGAGGAAGGGAGTCTTCGTTTATCGGACCATCGAAGACCTTGAGGGGATTCTCGCCCACGCCGGCAGGGCCTCATCCGCCGCGGTCATCGGCGGCGGCCTGCTCGGGCTCGAGGCCGCGAAGGCCGTCCGCGAGCTTGGCCTCGAGACCCATGTCGTCGAGTTCGCCCCTCGGCTCATGCCCCGCCAGGTCGACGAGGCCGGCGCGCGGACCCTCCTCGAGAAGATCGAGGCGATGAACGTCCGGGTCCACCTGGGCAAGTCGACCCGGGAGATCCTCGGTGAGGATGAAGTGCGGGGTCTGTCGTTCGAAGGCGGCGGCGGGCTCGATGTCGACATGGTCGTCATCTCGGCGGGAATCCGGCCTCGCGACGAACTGGCCCGCGCCTGCGGCCTGGAGATCGGCCGGCGCGGCGGGGTCGTCGTGGACGACGCGATGCGGACCTCCGACCCAGATATCTTCGCCATCGGCGAGGTCGCCGCGCACCGCGAGATGGTCTACGGTCTGGTCGCGCCCGGCTACGCGATGGCCGAGGTGGCCGCGGCGAATCTCCTCGGGGACTCGAGCCTCTTCCCCGGCTTCGATCTGTCGACCAAGCTGAAGCTCATGGGCGTGGATGTCGCCAGCTTCGGCGATCCGTTCACCGAGTCCGATGGAGCCCGGGCTCTGACGTTCCACGATCCATTCGGGGGCGTCTACAGGAAGCTGATCTTCAACGCCGAGGGCACCCGCCTGCTGGGCGGCATGCTCGTCGGCGATGCCTCGGACTACGGCACTCTGCTGAGCCTCTGTCGGAGCGAAGAGCCACTACCGATCCCACCCGGCGACCTCGTCGCGCCGGGCCGGGGAACGGCTCCCGGGGCTTGCAGCATGGGCGACGCCCAGGTCTGCTCCTGCAACAACGTCGGTGAGCGCAGGCTCCGCGCAACGATCCGCGAGAGAAAACTAACAACCCTGGCCGCGGTCAAGGACGACACAAAGGCCGGAACCGGCTGCGGGGGCTGCCTCCCTCGCGTTGCCGAGCTGCTCAAGGAGGAGCTTCAGGCGGCGGGCGCGAAGGTCGACAACCGCCTCTGCGAACACTTCGCGTACAGTCGCCAGGAACTCTATGAAATCGCGATGATCAAGGGGATCCGGACATTCGGCGACCTGATCGCCTCGCACGGCAGCGGCCAGGGCTGCGAGGTCTGCAAGCCGGCTGTTGCCTCGATCCTGGCGACGATCTGGAACGAGAATATCCTGGACCCTGCCCACGCCACACTCCAGGACACCAACGACCGCTTCCTGGCCAACATCCAGCGCGGCGGACTGTACTCGGTGGTTCCCCGCATCCCCGGTGGTGAGATCACGCCGGAGAGGCTGATCGTCCTGGGCGAGGTCGCACGGAAGTACGGCCTCTACACCAAGATCACAGGCGGCCAGCGCATCGACCTTTTCGGCGCGCCGGTCCACCTGCTGCCAGAGATCTGGTCCGAATTGATCGCAGCCGGCTTCGAGAGCGGCCACGCCTACGGAAAGGCCGTGCGGACGGTCAAAAGCTGCGTCGGGTCAACCTGGTGCCGCTTCGGCGTTCAGGACTCGGTCGGGTTCGCCATCCGGGTCGAGTTGCGATACCGGGGACTCCGCGCTCCTCACAAGCTGAAGGGGGGCGTCTCGGGCTGCATCCGCGAGTGCGCCGAGGCACAGAGCAAGGACTTCGGCCTGATCGCCACCGAGAAGGGGTACAACCTCTACGTCTGCGGCAACGGAGGCACCCGGCCCCGACACGCCGACCTGCTCGCCGCTGATCTCGACGAGGAGACCGCCCTGCGTTACCTCGACCGCTTCCTCATGTACTACATCCGGACGGCCGACCGGCTGACCCGAACGTCGGCCTGGCTCGAGAAAATGGAGGGCGGCATCGAATACCTGCGGGAAGTCGTCGTCAACGATCGCCTCGGCATCGCCGACGAACTCGAGCGACAGATGCAGGGACTCGTGGACTCGTACCAGTGCGAATGGAAGGCCGTGGTCGACAACCCCGAGAAGCGACGATTCTTCCGGCAGTTCGCCAACACCGACGTCGCGTCCACGGGCGTCGAATTCGTCGAGGAGCGTGGCCAGAAGCACCCCGCCGGCTGGCCGTCCGACTTCGTCCCCGTCGAACAAATGGGTCTCCAGCCGCCGACCGACAAGGCAAAGAGGCCGCCCGAGCCCGAGGATCGAACGAGTTGGGTCTACGTCGGCAAGGTCGGCGACTTCCCTCTCGACGGCGGCCGGGCGATCCGGCACGGCGACGCCGAGATCGCTGTCTTCCGGTTCGACTCGCGGGGCGAGTGGTACGCGAGCCAGAACACCTGCCCGCACCGGAGCGAGGCCATCCTCGCGCGCGGCATCCTCGGCGATCAGCAGGGCATCCCCAAGGTCGCCTGCCCAATGCACAAGAAAACCTTTTCGCTGGAATCAGGCGAGTGCCTCAGCGGCGATTCGCTGAGGGTCAACGTCTTCCCGGTCCGGGTCGAGGGGGACGACGTCTACGTCGAGCTACCGCCCGCAAAGGAACGGCAAGACCGCGCCCGGGCGACCCATCTTTGCTCCCTGGCCTGCGTCTGACCAATCGGAACCTTCCGCTCGGACCCTGGAGCTTCCATCGATGAACTTTGACGAATTTCGACGCGTCGGCCATGGACCGACCCTCCTTGGCGCCCTCGCGTATTTCACAGTGAGTTGCATGGTCTGGCTGATCCCCGGAGCGCTGGCGAACTCGATCGCGTCGGACTTCGACCTGTCGGACGCGCAGAAGGGCCTGATGGTGGCGGTGCCGGTACTCGGTGGGGCCGTACTGCGGTTGGGCCTTGGGCTCCTGACGGATCGAATCGGCGCCCGCCGAACAGCGATGCTGGGGATGTCGCTCTCGATGCTGCCGCTGCTCCTCGGCTGGCTCTGGGCGGATCACTTCGCCGGGATTCTGCTGGTCGGCCTGATGCTGGGCGTGGCAGGGGCGAGCTTTGCCGCAGCGCTTCCGCTGGCGAGTCGATGGTATCCCTCCCGCTGCCAGGGCCTGGTGATGGGGATCGCCGGAGCCGGCAACGGCGGCACGGCCCTGGCCACATTCTTCGGGCCGCGGCTCGCCACGGCCTGGGGCTGGCACGCCGTCTTCGGAATCGCACTGATCCCGCTTCTGGCGACCCTTGCTGTCTTCGCGCTCTTCGTCAAGGACAGCCCCTCGCAGCCGCCAGCACGGCCTTTTTCCGATTATCTCGCCGTGCTCAGAATCCGCGATACCTGGTGGTTTTGCTTCTTCTACGCGATCACCTTCGGGGGGTTCGTCGGCCTGGCGAGCTTCCTGAATGTCTTCTTCCGAATCCATTACGGACTCTCGAATGTCGAAGCAGGCAATTTCGCGACACTCTGCGTCATCGCCGGGTCGACCCTCCGGCCGCTGGGCGGCCATCTTGCTGACCGGTTTGGCGGCGTCAGGGTCCTGATCGGACTCAACCTGGTCGTGGGCGCGACAATGCTGGGCCTATCGGCCCTGCCGCCGCTCTTCTCCGGGACGGCCCTGTTATTTGCGGCGATGGCCGCGCTGGGCATGGGCAATGGCTGTATCTTCCAGATTGTCCCGCAGCGGTTCTCGAAGGAGATCGGCGTGGTGACCGGCATCGTCGGCGCCGCTGGCGGCCTCGGTGGCTTCGTCCTGCCGATGGTCCTGGGTCTCCTGAAGCAGACGACCGGCAGTTTCGGCGGGGGATTCCTCGGATTCGCCCTGGTCGGCGGTCTCGGCGGTGCGTTGACGCTCGCTTACGTCAGTCGCGGCTGGCGGGGTATCTTCCCGGGGGAAGACGAGCGAGCGATGGAGTTTGGCGCTGTCCCGCATTCCATCGTGGCCGAGGCTGAGGCGGTCGCGTGAGGTCATGCGAAGGAACCTCAGACAAGCGGTGCCAACCGGTGTCGACGATCCGGCGAGGCCGACCTGGTTTCGGCCCGTCATGGATGCGCCGGAATGTGGTGGCCACGGTCGACCCACCCTGATCGCCTCAGTCCCGATCCAGCCCCATCGCGAAGGGAGGAACCCGGGCCGGTTCACTCGGTACGAAGAACCGGCCGGGGAACGCACCTTCAGCCGGTCCATCGGGTTTGCGCCACGGGAACGTCGCGCCCCGATCCGGAGGTAGAGGGATGTTTCCGCCCTGCGTCTCATCGAGTAGCTCGAATAGCTTTTTGTGCAGTCGTGCCAGGGTCTGCCGATGTTCCGGACGCGCGATCAGGTTCTCGTGCTCCTCTGGGTCCGCCTTCAGGTCGAAGAGTTCGTCGGTGTCCCAGATGCCGTGGTAACGGATGTACTTCCAGCGATCGGCCAGGACGGCATGCATTGTCGGTGTCTGAGGATAGTTTCGTTCCCAGAAATATTCGTACAGAAGTGCCTCTCGCCAGGACATCTCGGAAATCTTTCCGCGGGCCAGCGGGAGGGCGTTCCGTCCGTCGAAGATGTCCTGCACCGGTACACCTGCCGCCGCCAGTAATGTCGGGGCGATGTCGAGATTCGCGACG
>DAIDJI010000318.1 GCA_027451455.1 Planctomycetales bacterium
AGGAAGGTGCCGGCGCAGGGGCCTCTCGGCTGGTGACAGGCAACCACCCCTCCTACAACGAGCTGGAATCGCTCCTCGCCCGGATCAAGGGATCCGAGCGGGCACTCGTCTTCAGCAGCGGATACGCGGCAAACGTCGGAGCCATCCCCGCTCTGGTCGGCCGCGAAGACCTGGTCCTGATCGACCGCCTGGCGCACGCCTGCCAGTGGGACGGCGCCCGGCTCTCGGGCGCGACCATCCTCCGCTTCGAGCACAACGACGTCGAGAACGCCCGCGAACTCCTCGAAACGCATCGGCGATCGTTCGGACGTTGCCTCATCCTGACCGAGACCGTCTTCAGCATGGACGGCGACCTCGGACCGATCGACGAACTGGGCGACCTGGCCCGCCGCCACGACGCCTGGCTCATGACCGACGACGCCCACGGACTCGGCCTGATCCCGCCCCGCCCGGCCGATCTCCAGATGGGAACGCTCTCGAAGGCGGTGGGTGTCGCGGGCGGGTATGTCTGCGGCCCTTCCGAGGTGATCGCTTACCTCGAGAACCGGGCACGGACGCTGATGTTCTCGACCGGATTACCGCCCTCGTGCGTGGCCGCCGCAACCGAGGCCCTGAAGATCCTCCGCGACGATCCCGATCTTTGCGCCCGACCGATCGCCAACGCCCGGCGCTTCACGAAGGCACTCGGACGCCCCCCCGCGACCAGCCCGATCGTCCCGGTCGTTCTTGGCGAGCCCGACCGCGCGATGGCCGCCTCGGCGATGCTGGAGCAAAATGGCCTGCTGGTCGTGGCGATCCGTCCGCCCTCGGTCCCGCCCGGCACGGCCCGATTGCGGTTCGCCTTCTCGGCCTCGCTTCAGGTGGACGACATCGACCGCGCCGCCGGGCTTCTGAAGGAGCACGGATATGCCTGATCGACGGACGATCCTCCCATGAGCCGACTCTTCCTCACCGGAACCGGAACGGGCGTCGGCAAGACGCTCGTCACGACGATCCTCTGTCATCAGCTTCGCTCGATGGGACGAAGCGTCCAGGCGCTCAAGCCGGTCGTCTCGGGCTTCTCGTATGAGGATGCCGAGAGCGACCCCGCTCTCATCCTGAGGAGCCTAAACCGGGAGGTCACGCCGGAATCGATTGACGAGATCAGCCCCTGGCGATTCGCCGCCCCGATCTCTCCGCACCTGGCCGCCCGGCGCGAGGGCCAAAAAGTGGCGATGGAAGATGTGTTGCGGTTCTGTCGAAAGGAATCGCCAGGGCCCGAAACCAGCCGGCTGATCGAGGGCGCCGGCGGACTGTATTCTCCCATCTGCGACGACGCCACCTGCGCCCGCCTGATCGCTGCGCTGGGCGATCCGGTGATTTTGGTCGGCGGGACCTACCTCGGCGCGATCAGCCAGACGCTCACGGCGCTCGAGTCTCTGAAATCGATGGAGATTCCGGTCCGCGCGATCGTGGTCTCGGAATCCGCCGAAAGCGCGGGTCTGACCGAGACGATCGAGAGTCTTCGCGAATTCGGTGCGGCCGGATACCCGATTTTCCCCCTCCCGAGGCTTCACGGCGCGATCGAGGACCGATGGCAAGGGGCGCCCCCAATGGCCCATCTCTGCGAGATCGACCATGGCTGAACCCACCTGGTTCGAAGAGGGATATCCGCATATCTGGCTTCCGTACTGCCAGATGAAGGTCGCGCCGCCGCCGTTGCCGGTCGTCCGGACCGAGGGGTGCCGGATCGTCCTGGCCGATGGCCGGGAACTGGTCGATGGGATCGCCTCGTGGTGGAGCGCCTGCCACGGCTATAACCCTCCTCACATCCGGGAGGCAGTCGGGCGACAGCTCGCGACAATGCCGCACGTGATGTTCGGCGGGCTCGTCCACGAGCCGGCTCTCCGACTGGCGCGGCGGCTTACCGAGATGGCACCGTCCGGCCTCAGCCGCGTCTTCTTCGCCGATTCCGGGTCGGTCGCCGTCGAGGTGGCGATGAAGATCGCTCTGCAATATGCGAACACCCGATCGAGCGGGAAATCCAAGTTCCTTTGCTTCCGGAACGGCTACCACGGCGACACCTTCGGCGCCATGTCGGTCTCCGACCCCGAGGAGTCGATCCACTCGGCGTTTCGCGGCCTGGTCCCGCAGCAGATTGTGGTCGATATTCCGACCAACCCGAGGTCGATGGAGGACCTCGACCGGTTCGTCGGAACGGTTGCGGAGATCCTCGCGGGGATCATCATCGAGCCGCTCGTGCAGGGAGCGGGCGGAATGCGGTTTCATTCGCCCGAGTCTCTACACGGGTTGTTCCGGATCGCGAAGAAGCATGGGATTCTCTTCATCGCCGACGAGATCGCGACCGGCTTCTGGCGGACCGGCCACCGCTTCGCCTGCGAGTCGGCCGATGTGCGTCCCGATATCATGTGTGTCGGAAAGGCGCTCACGGGCGGGACGATGACGATGGGCGCCACGCTCGCGACCGAGGAGGTCTTTTCCGCCTTCCTGAGCGACGAGTGGGAAGCCGCCCTGATGCACGGCCCGACCTACATGGCCAACCCCCTCGCCTGCACCGCCGCGAATGCCTCGCTCGATTTATTTGATCGAGAGTCGTATCCCGAACGCGTTCATCGGATCGAGGCCCGCCTTCGGGATGGGCTCGAACCGTGCCGATCGATGCCCGGCGTCGTCGATGTCCGCGTGCTCGGTGCGATCGGCGTGGTCCAGCTTGACCAGGAGACCGACATCTTCGCGCTCCGGCCAAAATTTGTCGAGCGGGGCGTCTGGATCCGACCTTTCAAGGATATTGTTTACCTGATGCCGCCCCTGGTCATCGACGCTCCCGATCTGGATACTCTGACGGAGGCCGTGCGGACGGTCCTCGGCTCTCGTGCATGAATCCCCCGACGAAAGAGGTTGCGATGAGGCTCCATCGGCCCCTGATTCCTGCCCTCCTGCTGATGCCCGGGCTGATCGCGGCGACCGCCCGGGGCGGCGATCCGGTTCCGGCCGCGATCGAATCCAGCCTGGCGACTCACGAGGATCAGATTCGCCAGTTCGCCTACGACGGTGACGAGGCGACCTGTTTCGCCTCCGAGAAGGGTCCATCGGCCGACGATCACTTCACGGTCGTCTTCGAGAAGCCGGTGGCGCTGAAGTCGGTGACAGCGAGGACCGGCAAGGAAGATGGCAGTGGGAAGGTGGCCGGCGAGTTGCAGGTCTCGGCCGACGGGAAAACGTTTGAGAAGCTCGCGACCTTCGAGGACGGCAAGGCCGCCGGCGGCCCGGCCTCGGGTGCGATCCGATACCTTCGGATCCGGCCGGCCGCCTCGGAAAAGCCGATCGCGATTCGAGAGCTGACGATCGACTCCGAACCGCCCGTCCCGATCTTTCGTTATCCGGTCGAGTTCGTCCTTGACTCGGCCGATGCTCCGGAGCTGAAGGGCTGGCTCGAAGAGACCGCGAAAGCCTGTGAGAAGGCGTACCCGATGATCAACCGCGAGCTTGCAAGTGAGGGCTTCCAGCCGCCCCACCGGATCTGGATGCGTCTCTCGAAGAAGTATCGAGGTGTCGCGGCGACCTCGGGCGATCGGATCGTCGGCGCCGTCGCCTATTTCGAGAAGCACCGCGACGACGTCGGCGCGATGATCCACGAGACGGTCCACGTCGTGCAGGCGTATCACGGCGGCGACAATCCGGGATGGCTCGTGGAGGGAGTGGCCGACTACGTCCGCTTCTTCAAGTACGAGCCCGGCAAGCTCGGCCGGATCAACGCCCGGACCGCTCACTACGACAACAGCTACCGCGTCTCGGCCGCGTTCCTCGACTATCTCGTCAACCGGTACGACCGCGAGATCGTCCAGAAGCTCAACGCCGCGATGCGCTCTGGGAAGTACGACGACAACCTGGTCCACACCCTCACCGGCAAGTTCCTCGGCGAGCTCGACGACGAATGGCGGGAACGGCTGGCACCGGAACGCGAGCCCGCCGCGAAGTCACGCTGAGGCGCTCGCATCAACGGGCGTCGGCAAATTTCTCTGAAATCTGTAATCTTCGATCTGGAATCTAAAACCTGGATTCCGATTCCTTCACATTTTCTGATGCGTGCGCCGGCGATTCGCCAAGCCGGCGCACGTCACCCTCGCGCCGGGTCAGGCCGATCCGATCGAGGTATTCACCGATCGGAACCGCATACTTGCGCGTTGTGCCGAGCAGGTCGCGCAGCTCGGCCATGGTGAGCGTCGATCCGTCCGCCAGCCGCTCGCGCACCTTCCCGCGCATCTCGGCATCAACGTCGAAATCCAGGAAGAGCGAGGAGCTGATCTCGGCGACTCGCTGCTCGTCGCGAAGCAGTGCGAGCAGGTCGGGCACGACGGCCGCCCTCGGACCGGCCAGGGCGGCCAGATCGACGGCATCGGGCGGCGAGATCCCGCCCGCCCGGATCGCCTCGGCGAGTTCCTGCTTCAACCGGCGCTCGCCCTGGCTCAGCTTCGGCTGGTGTCCCGGCAGGGCGACGGTCCTCGCCTCGGCGACGATCTTCCCCTGCCGTTTCAACCGGTCGATCAGCCCGGCCACCATCGCCTCGCTGGAGAGGTCCGGTAGCTCGGCCGCCAGGTGAACCCGAGGGATCGCCGACTGCCTCGGCCGCGCGGCATGAAGCCGCCCGACCGCACGCAGGACCCTATCTTCCAGGTCCTCGACGAGGTCTCGAAGAAGTCGGATCGTCCGCCGAGTGGCAACCGGAATCTCGATCAGGGCCTCGTCGGATGTCAGCCGATCGAGAGCCTCGCGGACGCCCTCGACGGGCACGCCGGCCATCGCCGAGAGCCTTCGCTCCGTCCACGCTCCGAGCCCCTGAAAGGCAATCGCCGCACGTACGCGATCGACCGGCTCCGCCGATCGGAGGCGGTCGATCCGATCCATCGACGTCCGATCGCGACGCCGATACCGCCGCGCTGAGGGTTGCAGAATCCGCCCGCCACCGAGCGTTGCCGGCGGGCTCTCGGATCGGACGACGAACGGCTGACCATGCACCGCCGCGACCGGCGAGGCCAGCAGAAACTGCGCGAGCCTTGGAACGCCCGGCCCGACGTCCTCACGATCGAGGAGCGCGAGCACCGCCGGAACTTCCGCCGTCCCCAGGTGAACCTTGTAGCGCGCCCGGTGCCGGAGCGGCCGGGCGGCGTCGGCCGATGCCGTCAGCTCGACCGTGACCACCCGCGAGGCTTCCAGGTAACCGGGTGCGGCCAGAACATCGCCGCGGCCGATCTCGGCGTGATGGACGCCCACCAGGTTGATCGCCGCTCGAGACCCCCGCGCGACCTGCTCCACCGGCCGATCGTGGCGATGCAGCCCACGGACCCGAACCCGCTTCCCCGCCGGGTGCCAGTCGAGTTCGTCACCGACCGAGACCGATCCCGAGACGACCGTCCCCGTCACCACGGTTCCGTGTCCAGCGACCGTGAACGACCGATCGATCGCCATCCGAAAGATCCCGGCGTCGACCGCAGGCGCGGCCCTCTCGGCCAGTTTGCCGAGGGCTCGCCTCAGCTCATCGATCCCCACGCCCGTGACCGTCGACGTCCGAACGATCGTCGATCCTTCGAGGAACGTTCCGCGCGTGAGGGTTCGGATATCCTCCTCGACCATCTCGAGCCACCCCGATTCGGCGAGGTCCGACTTGGTCACAACGACCAGCCCCCCCGTCAGCCCGAGCAGCCGGAGGATCTCCAGATGCTCGCGCGTCTGCGGCATCACCGAATCGTCGGCCGCGACGATCAACATCGCCAGATCCAGACCCGAGGCGCCGGCGAGCATGTTACGGATGAACCGCTCGTGACCCGGCACGTCCACCAGCGCCAGCCGGTTCTCACCGACCTCGAGCGAGGCAAACCCCAGGTCGATCGTGATCCCTCGTTGCTTCTCGGCGGGCAGTCGATCGGTATCAACGCCCGTCAGCGCCCGGACCAGCGCGGTCTTGCCGTGGTCGATGTGGCCGGCCGTCCCGATCACCAGGTCGCGCATCGGATCGTCCACCGCCCCACGATGGCCCGTTTCATCTGCATGAGTCTATTTGCTCGCGCTTTCGTTTCGAGGATCCTTCGCGGCCTTCCGCTTCTCCTCCTCCTGCGACTGCCGCTGCTTTTCCCGGAATTCCTCGATTTGCTTGCGGAAGGTCTCGCCGAGATCGTCCTTCTCGCCGGGACGGGTGAGATCCTGCCCCTTCTTCGTCACCGCGATGAAGCCAATACACATCTCGTCGGTCGTCGCCTCACCCCAATGCACCTCCTTCGGCGGCTTGTTGGGGTTGTGCGGGTTGGCCGAACTGTTGTCATAATGCGAAACGAGATGGACCACCGACCCCTTTGGCACGTCGATCGGCTTCTCGAAGAAGTAAGAGTACTGCCAGTTGAAGTCCCAGTCATCGATCCGGATCAGGTCCTGGACCTTCCCGTTAGGATAGGTCAGCGTCATCGTCATGTCGCGGCCGAGCAGGTGCATGTGCGGCAAGACCGCGAGCGCGACGACGTCGACGGCGAACGCATCGCCGCGAGCGGTTTCTGCCTCGGCGGTCGCGTCACGTATCTCGCGAACGCCCGCGTGAAGCTGCGCGCCGGCATCTCGTTCTACGGCGGCGGCATCGCGCCGGATCT